>DASQUN010000251.1:0-5837 GCA_035641275.1 Candidatus Udaeobacter sp.
AATCGGATCCGACAAAAGATCAAGAGTAGGCGCGATCATTTGCTCTCTAGCTACGTCCCGGATGTCATGGGGAAGAAGATTGCGAAGCTGCTGAAAAAGTCCGGTGGCGCGGACGACGAATCCAGAGGATCCTTCTTTAGACGCCCGCCGAGACGAAGATAAGAACTCCAATCTCAAGACCCAAAGGGCTTCTCATCCGTCTCCGGTCCGCTACCGCGAGTCGCCGTCAGGCGCAGCTTTATTAATAAGAATTCACAGTCGGGTGTAGAATACGCTCGCCTTAATCCTTAGGGATCAGCGGCGTCCGCGCTGTCTCCTATCGGCTCCACTATCGATTCAAAGTGGAATCGAAGGTCCTGGTGTATTTAATCAAAAAGCCCGTGGCTCTAAATCAGCTCGGGCTTTTTTCGTTGCAGGGTCGACGTGCAACCAAAAGGTTGCATATACCTAAGATCAGTGAACAGAGTGTTAAAGGCGCTCGCCGATCCAAGCCGGAGACGATTGCTTGATCACTTGCAAGCTTAACAATGGCCAGACAGGAACCGAGCTCTGCGAGTACTTGGACATGAGTAGGCAGGTGGTAACGAAGCATCTTGGGGTCCTCGAACAAGCAAACCTCGTAGCGACCGTCGGCGTGGACGCGAGACGCTGCGCTATCTCAATCCGCTGCCGCTGCAGGAATCTACGAGCGGGATCAACTAATGTTTCGCTAATTCTCAGAATCTTTTCTTGGAGGTGAAAACCATGAGCAAGGTCACTGCTCGATACATTGTCAGCGACGTCGATAGAGTGATCCCCTTCTACACCGACATGCTCGGCTTCAAACTCGACATGCATCCGGCGCCGGGCTTCGCGAGCTTGTCGCGAGGGAATTTACAGCTGTTGCTTAATCGACCGGGCGCCGGGGGAGCCGGACAAGCCATGTCGGATGGTCAACTTCCTGCTCCCGGTGGCTGGAACCGAATCCAGATCGAAGTCGAGGACCTGGAAGCCACTGTCAAGAAATTGAAAGGTGCGGGTGGGCGATTCCGCAATGAGATCGTGACCGGCAACGGCGGGAAACAAGTCCTTATCGAGGATCCGTCCGGCAATCCGATTGAGCTGTTCCAGCCCTTCTGAGCACGCTCAGTGCCCGGCCGGGATGGGTATCGGAACGGTGGCTGCGGGTAAGCTGGCCAGCCGCTCAGGCGCGACTCCTGTCATGACAATATTACGCGGCCTTTCGACGCCGCGGTGTGAACTTGGACCCCCGGCAATTCCACGGTTGAGGATGATTTGACGTTTTGTTAAGGGTAGCTCAGATTCGTTGCGAGAGGAGGATGGATCATGGGTTTTACGCTGGATCAGTTTGCATCGGAATGTCGGCGGTTTCTGAAAGCCGACCCCGGTCCCGCAGGACGGGCTCAAGTTCTCGATCTGGTGCGGGAGATTCTCAAGGATGAAAGGTTTCTTGCGGCCTATATCAACGAAAAAACGCCGGACCGTCAGGTGATTTACGAAGATCCGGAACTGGGTTTCTGCATATGCGCCCACATGAACCGGAACGCCAGAGAGGCGAATCCCCACGATCACGGAAGTTCTTGGGCGATCTATGGCCAGGCGATCGGCGAAACGGAGATGACCGACTGGGAAGTGATTGAGCCGGCGGGCGAGGGCAAGCCAGGAAGAGTCCGGCGCGCGAGAGTTTATGCGCTGAAACCAGGAATGGCGCACATCTATAACGAGGGGGACGTGCATTCACCCAAGCGAGTAGCCACAACCGGGCTTATTCGCATCGAAGGCAAGAACACGGAGAAAATGAAGCGGCTCGCCTATAAGGCGGTCTAACAGAGAGATCGTCCGTGGCACGTGCTGGTGCTGAGTGACGGCGATTGGCGCTGCTTCAACGTCGCACAACTGCAGTCACTTCGATTTGTACATGACCTGGGCATGCCGCAGGCTGTGCTGAATAGTCTCTTTTATTTTTTCTGACTGCCGGGCCTCGAACCAGGCGAGTGGGATCTCGGCTCGGGCTTGCGTGTGCTCGGAACCGGTGGAACAAGAAATTAATCGAAATGTGATATTCCATCGACAAAGGAAAAAACGATCTTCTTTTTTCTCAGAGACGTTAAAATTTGTCTTTCTTGAAAGACTTCAGCGACGACGGACGGCCCCTCAAGGCGTCGTCTTTCGTCACCCGGTCAAAGACATGAATGCCCCGGTTGTGAAGCAGGGTGGGTTGGGAGATGGCGCGTTTGGCCTTGGCTGAGCAAGCGGAGCATTGCTTCAACGGCTGATCGGTCAGCTTCTGAATAGCTTCGAAGCGGTGGCCTTTGACGCATTCGTATTCGTAAAGCGGCATAGACGATGCTTGTAGCTATCATATCGAAATGTCTGTCACAACTCGCCAGAACTTGTCATAGAAAACTTTTACTGGTATAAGACTTTATGTTTGCTTTGAAGCAATCGAGCAGCGCCAAAACCCGGGCCTTGGTCTGGGTTTTTTTTTAGTCTTGCTCGGAGGTGAGTCATGTTGGAGCAAGAAGTTTTACCCATCGGTCTAACCTTTGATGATGTCTTGCTGATTCCCGCGGAATCATCCGTTTTGCCCACAGAAATTGACGTCTCGACACGGCTCACCGAACGGATAGCTTTGAATATTCCTCTCGTCAGCGCGGCCATGGATACCGTGACGGAATCCAGGACGGCCATTGCCATGGCTCAGGAGGGAGGAATCGGAATTGTCCACCGCAATCTGTCCGTCTGGGCCCAAGCGGCGGAGGTGGAAAAAGTTAAGAAGTATGAGAGCGGGATGATTTCGGATCCGATCACTGTCGCGCCTGATCAAAAGATTTCCGATGCGCACGGGATCATGCAGAAGTATGGCATCTCCGGACTGCCGGTGACTAAGAATGGAAGATTGGTTGGAATTCTGACGAATCGAGACCTGCGATTCGAAAAGAACTTAGATCGGTCGGTTTCCCAGGTCATGACGAAAGACAAGTTAATAACCGTGAAGCCCGGGGTCGGACTGGACGAAGCGAAAGAGATCCTGCATCAACATCGCATTGAAAAACTGCTGGTCGTTGATGAGGATTTTCAGCTGAAGGGCCTCATCACGGTTAAAGATATCGAGAAGAAAACGCAGTATCCCAATGCGTGCAAAGACGAGCGAGGGCGATTGCGTGTCGGCGCGGCGGTAGGGGTGGGTGCCGACTGGGAAGAGCGCGTTGAATCATTGGTTCGTGCTGGCGCTGATGTGGTCGCCGTGGACACAGCTCATGGTCACTCGAAGAATGTTCTCGATGTGGTAGGCCAGATTCGCCGTCGTTATCCGGAGGTTGATATCGCGGCCGGCAACGTGGCGACGGCGGAGGGAACATCGGCCTTGATTCAAGCAGGCGTCAATGCCATTAAAGTCGGCGTTGGTCCCGGTTCGATCTGCACCACGCGGGTCGTCTCGGGTGTCGGAGTTCCACAAATTACTGCGATCGGTAGTTGCGCCAAAGCAGCGGCGCGTCACAACGTTTCGATCATCGCCGATGGTGGGATAAAGTACTCCGGTGACGTCACCAAGGCACTGGCCGCGGGGGCGCATTCGGTTATGATCGGAAGCCTTTTCGCGGGCACCGAAGAAAGTCCAGGGGAGACGATTCTCTACCAGGGACGAACGTACAAAGTGTACCGCGGCATGGGATCTCTCAGCGCGATGAAGCAGGGAAGCAAAGACCGATACAGTCAGTCCCACATTGAGGAGACGATGAAACTGGTGCCCGAAGGGATCGAGGGACAGGTTCCTTACAAGGGTTCTCTTTCCTTCAATATTCATCAACTCGTCGGCGGTTTGCGCGCGGGCATGGGCTACGTCGGATGCCGCGATGTGTCAACGCTTCGGGCAAAAGCCAGATTCATGCAGATCACCGCAGCGGGGCTGAGGGAGGGACATGTCCACGACGTCTTCATCACCAAGGAGGCGCCGAACTACAGGTTAGAATGATTCTGGTTCTCGATTTCGGTTCTCAGTACACGCAGCTCATCGCGCGCCGCATACGCGAATCCAACGTTTACTGCGAGATCCATCCTTTCAATTACGCTCTGGAAAAGATCAAAGCGCTCAAGCCCGAAGGTATCATCTTGTCGGGCGGGCCGGCCAGCGTGTACCAGGAAAACGCGCCCAACGTGGAGAAGGACCTCTTCCAAATGCCGGTTCCCTTCCTGGGCATTTGCTACGGGATGGGCATTATCAATCTCGCCTCGGGCGGCGAGGTTGGCCGCGCCGACCGTCGGGAGTACGGACCCGCTGATGTGATCATCGACGATGATACCGACTTGTTTCGCGGACTCTCCCGGCCAAACTTGGTGCGAGTCTGGATGAGCCATGGCGATCGAATGACCTCCATCCCCAAAGGCTGGACGATCCTCGCCCATAGCAACAACTCCCCTATCGCCGCCTTCGCGAATCCCAGCCGCCGCTTTTTTGGCGTCCAGTTTCATCCTGAAGTCGTGCACACCCTTCGCGGGAAGGAAATCCTGGAGAACTTCGTTTTCCGGATCTGCGATTCCAAGCCGACCTGGACGATGCAGCATTTCGTTGAGACTTCTGTGAAGACGATTCGCGAACAGGTGGGCGCAGGCCGGGTGATTTGCGCGCTCAGCGGAGGGGTGGATTCTTCCGTCGCAGCCACTTTGGTCCATCGCGCGATCGGTGATCGGCTCATCTGCGTATTCGTCAACAACGGGCTTCTCCGTCTCAACGAGGCCGAGCGTGTCTGCGCGCTTTTCAGCGAGCGTTTCGGCGCCAGCTTTCGTTACGTCGATGCCAGCGTCAGTTTTCTGACTGCTCTTAGAAACGTAGAAGATCCGGAACAAAAGAGAAAGGTCATCGGTCGGATCTTTATCGAGGTCTTTGAGGAACAGGCGAGAAAACTCGGGGGTATTTCCTTTTTGGCTCAAGGAACTTTGTATCCCGACGTAATCGAGTCAGTTTCTTTTGTCGGTCCCTCGGCGACCATCAAGAGCCACCATAACGTCGGCGGACTGCCCGAGAAGATGCGATTGAAATTAATCGAACCGCTGCGCGAATTATTCAAAGATGAGGCGCGTCAAGTGGGCTGCGAGCTGGGACTACCCAAAGAATTGATCCAGCGCCAACCCTTTCCCGGCCCCGGTTTGGCTATCCGAGTCTTGGGCCAAGTTACCGAAGAGCGGCTGACCATACTCCGCGATGCCGACGCCATCGTTTTGCAGGAAATAAGAGATGCGGGTCTCTACGACAAGGTCTGGCAATCGTTTGCCGTCTTGCTACCCATTCGAACCGTCGGCGTTATGGGGGACGAGCGGAGTTACGAAAACGTCATAGCCTTGCGCGTCGTCGACAGCCTCGACGGCATGACGGCCGACTGGGTATCGCTGCCTGCCGAACTTCTGTCCCGAATCTCGAATCGGATCATTAACGAAGTTCGCGGCGTCAATCGCGTGGTGTACGATATTTCGTCCAAGCCTCCGGCGACCATTGAATGGGAGTAGCACGAGTTGCCCTTGGGCGGGCCGCACCCGGCAGATCCCTATCTCTGCATCGGTTCTTGCTGTGTTTATTTTCGAAGATGACCGTCGGCAAAGTTTCAGGATGATGCCGCAGGCTTTCTGATGCGTTCCGGTTCGTCGCGAGCGCGCTTTGGTGACCGCAGGGACGAGGCTAGACGATGAAAGCGATCGCCATGGTTTTGCTGTTCGACCGACGCCGTCGGTTAGTGATCTACCTGCGGGATGACAAGCCGGAAATACCGTTTCCGAACTGTTGGGATTTTTTTGGCGGTCATGTCGAGGAAGGCGAGACGCCGGAACAGGCCATGGTTCGC
>DASQUN010000252.1:0-2332 GCA_035641275.1 Candidatus Udaeobacter sp.
CACGTCCAGCACCTTTTTCATATTTAAATGATCTGTTCGAGAAATAGACTTGAAGAGTGGTTCTGTCAATGAAAGGACCCAAAATCCTTTTGCCCAACCTACTCCATTGTTGTACGTTAGCGCCAGTGTCCACGGTGGCGAAGCCAACGTGCGGGAGGTACTTATGAGGCGGAACCCAAGCCGGCGAACCGTGCGCCTGACATTGTTGGTCACTCTCCTTTTCATGACTCCGGCAGTGCTCACGGCGGCGGACAGAATCAACACATCTTACATTTCCACCAGCCCCGGCTCGTCCACAGTCATATGGATCGCCAAAGATGCCCGTCTCTTTGAGAAACATGGTCTCGACGCGACCGTGATCTTCATCTCCGGGAGTGTTCGCGGCATTCAAGCCATTCTCGCCGGCGAGATTCCCATCGGCGAAGGCGGTGGACCTGGCCTTACGAGCGCGCGCCTTGCCGGCGGCGACGTCGTCGCCATTGCCGGGAATGTCAATGTATTGCCTTATTATCTCGTTTCACATCCGAGCATAAAAAGAACCGAAGATCTGAGAGGGAAGATAGGCGGAACTCATATAGCCGGGACCACAGCTGAATTCGCGCTCAAAGTGGGGCTGAAGAAGATCGGCCTCGAGCCAAACAAGGATGTCACCCTGCGGGTGATCGGCGGCAGTACAGAGCGCATGGTGGCCCTGCAGAAAGGCATTGTGCAATTCACCGTAGTGACCGAAGCAGGAAAGGCAACCGCGGAGAAACTCGGCTATCCCACGGTACTTGATATGGCCACCCTGCAGATTCCTTTTCCACAGAACGGCGTCTACACTTCGACCAAACTCATTCGTGAGAATCCAGATCTGGTGCGGCGATACATGCGCGGCTACGCGGAGGCGATCCACTTTTACAAGACCCGCAAAGAAGAAACACTGAAGATCATGAGAAAATATTCCCGTTTGGACGATCGAAAAGTCCTCGAGGAGGCCTGGGACTGGCATACGCGCTTCATTCCGCAAGCCCCCTATCCGCCACCTGAAGGTTATCAGCTTATTTTGCAAGACATGGCTGCGACCAATCCCAAGGCGGCACAGGTAAACGTCAAGGACTATTTAGATTCGCGCTTCGTCAAAGAGCTGGAAGATTCAGGGTTTATTAAAGGGTTATACCGCAAGTGAACCGGCGGCAACTTGATTTCGTTCAAAAGTCCAAGGTTCAACGTTCGAGGAGCTAGGAGTTTCCGTTAAACTTTGAACCTTGAACGCTTGAACCTTTGGACGCGTCGCTATAGTTTCTCCCTCGATGCTTGCAGTACCTGCCGCATAGGTTCGACATCGATGACGAGGGAGGAAAGCTGTAGTTTTTCCTCCCGCAGCGTTTCCGGAACGATCGCCATCACTTCCTCTTCGAGAACATGATAAACGGGAATTTTGAGCGCCACGCCGGCGAGCGGACCTGCATAACTCGGATCGCCCTCGGTTACGGTTTCGGCGAAGACTTCCACGCCGTTGGCTTCGCCGTTGCCCAAAACGACGGCGAGATTTTCCGGACCATACTGGTCCGACAGGCGCTTGATGACCCCTTGATTTTCAAAGTTCATCGCGCCCGCGGCGGTTCAGACGAAGCACTCGGTGGCCTGGAAGACGACCTCCAGGCCCGCGCCGCCGAGACACTCGGCGATTACCGGTCCCGGCACGCCGTCGCGCTCTCCTATGGCGATGACTTTTTTTCCTTTCAGCATTTGCCCTCCGTTAATTTTTCCCTTGCTCGATCAAAAACGAACAACCGTCGGAAAGCTGGGTCATTCGGCCGAGAAACAGACTCCCCTTCGAGATGAACATGGCATTGTTAATTTCACCGGTCCGCAGCGCTTCGAGCGCATGTCCCAGGTAAGCAATTGCCGAGGGTATGTGTCCCTGGGTCGGCGCATACCCTACCATGCCGCGCATGCGAACAAAATCTTCCATCTGATCCTTTTTAATCAGGCCGCGCATGACGGCCACTGCGGCCAACGTGAGGTAATTCGTTCTGGGCACGTCACCGCTGCCCGAGGGCACGGTGATCTCCGGGTTGTGGAGCTCGACGGCAAACCGCTCTATATCGGTCAGTTTCATTCCCAATTTCGCCAGCGATTTCTCAGCGAGGAATTCCGCCATCGCCTGCGGCGACGCGCCCGCGCGAACTGGGTGGAACGCCGCGGAATCCAACCTCAAACAAGGCTCGCCAGCGTTCGCCCGGCCGAGAAGTACAGCAAAACTTCCAAGCACGTCCTCTAGGATAGGCATCCCTTTCTTGAGATGAGATTCGAATTTCATCCCGAGCTTGGCCAGTGACCCGCCGGC
>DASQUN010000253.1:0-3843 GCA_035641275.1 Candidatus Udaeobacter sp.
GAGATTCCTGAAGATATGCAGAAAAAGTATGGGTTCAAACCCTTGGGCGCAGCGGACGGTCCGGTCAAGCGCGCGATTTTCGGCGATAACAACGCGCGGCTGTACAGCTTCACGCCACAGCAGCGTTCGGCGCTGGAGGACGACCGTTTCGCGCAGATCAAAGAGGATTATCAGAAAAAGGGCGGAGGACGCAGCAATCGGACTTACGGTTACATCCGTAAGCCGACCGCATAGTGGGTTTTCCGAAGCGTAACGGCATCCTGAGTCGCGGCGCTCAAACGAAGACGCGAAAGAGACAAGGGAGGTTTGAATGACGGATACCAAGGCGGCGACGGGAGAGCAGCTCTCAAGGAGCACGGAGCTAAAAACCGCCTACAGCGCCGGTGCGAAAGCGCCGGCGGCTCCGGCGCCGCGGGTCAAAGGACCGCTGGTCTGGCTCGACATGGACCAGAAGGAGCTCGACGATGCGTACGACCAGAGCGTCTATGCGCCGAACCAGGAGCAGGTCACCAACCGTCGTCGTTTGTGGTGCGAACGAGTCATTGCCCGGCTCGGCCCGCCCCAGCGCGTCACCTACGGCCCCAGCGAAATCGAGAAGCTCGACATCTACAAAACCAGGCGGGGAAACGCGCCGGTTCACGTTTTCATCCATGGTGGCGCCTGGCGCAACGGCTCCGCCGAGGCTTCCGCCTTCCCGGCCGAGATGTTCGTTGCCGCCGGGGCACACTATATTGCCCTCGACTTCGTATCGGTTACCGAGGCCGGCGGCAATCTCATGCCGATGGTCGAGCAAGTGCGCCGCGCCATCGCCTGGATCTACAAGAACGCCGCGAGCTTCGGCGGCGACCCAACCCGTCTCTATCTCTCCGGCCACTCCTCCGGCGCTCATCTCGCCGGCGTCGCCCTGGTGACCGACTGGAAAAAGGACTTCGGCCTACCGCCGGACATTCTCAAGGGCGGTTTGTGCGTCAGCGGCATGTACGACCTCAAGGCTGTGCGGCTTTCCAAGCGGAGCAAGTACGTGAAATTCGACGACGCGATAGAGGAAGCACTCAGCTCCCAGCGCCATCTGGACAAACTGAACGCTCCGCTGATCGTCGGGCATGGCACTTTAGAGACGCCGGAGTTTCAGCGCCAGGCACGCGACTTCGTCGCGGCAGTTAAAGCTGCTGGCAAGCCGGTGCAGTTCATAGTCGGCGAGGGCTACAACCACTTCGAGATGTCCGAAACCTTCGGCAACCCCTTCGGCCTGATTGGCCGCGCCGCCCTGGAGCAGATGCAGTTGAGCTTTGGGAATGGCTAAGACACAGGCGAGTCGATATAGAAACGAAAAAAGCATCGTAGGGAACGGGCGCGACCGTTCCCTACGCCGATTGGGGAATAACTTGTGGTTCAATTTGATTTCGACAACGTGTCAATGTAGGGGCAGACTTTCTATGACGCTTGTCAAGCCCCCAGTGTGCTCAGGCCGCCTGTCGCATCCTTTGGCGGGCGATGTTGGCCAAGTGGTAATTTTCGTCATACGGTTTGTGGTGCTGCCACATGACAAAGATAATCTTGAGCCATTTTGCTCCCAAGGCTCGAAGAGCACGGTGATGGGTGTGTCCTTTAGCCCGTTGGTCGCGATAGTAAGCGTTGGCCCACTCGCTTCGGTTCAGCGACACAAAAGCAAACCAGTACATCGCGTATCGCAGCCGCTTATTGCAGGCAAAACGAAACCCTACAGTATGACTCTTGCCACTCGATCGAGTCACAGGAACCACTCCCGCCTCGGCCTGAAGGTGCCGAAAGGACTCCCATCGAGCTATGGCGTCTCCGAGCTCAGCGCAAATCGCTGGCACGGTGCTTCCGCTCTTTCCTCCCGGCAGCGTCGCAAAAAACTTAGCCGCCGGCAGCGAGACGAAAAAACGTTCGACCTTGTCGTTGTAGGTGTGGACCGCTTTAATCGAGGCCTCCAACTGATCGAGCAACACTTCCAGCAATTGTGCCTTAGCTCTGACCACGTGTTCGGGAATCAAGAGTTGAGGCTTATGGAGCGTCTCCCACAGCTCGTTACAGCGACTCTCGCTGAGGTGATGTTCACGAGTGGCGAAGCGCTGCCACTGCTTACGGCTAAGTTTGGCCAGTGCCACTGGGGTGGGATAGCGCTTAAGAAAATCGCGCGCGATCTGCGATTCGAGATCGCCAAAGACCTCCAACGCTCGAGGATAGTACTCTTTGAGAGTGACCTTGAGCTGCTGGAGCAGTCGTGTGTTGTGGCGCTGCACTCTGTGCTGGTCCCGAGTCAGCAGTTTAAGCTCCTGAGCCGGCTCAGAGTTGGGTTGAAGAGCTCTCAAGTGGGCGTGGTCGGTCCTAACAAACTCCGAGAGCACGTAAGCATCAAAACCATCGCTCTTCGATTGACTCATGCGAAACCGATCCCTGGCCCGATCCACCGCCTTGGGATTGACCGGATACACCTTCACCCCATGATCCAAAAGAAAATCCACAATGTGCCCTTGGGGCTTCTCGATCGCCGCCCAAACCTCGATCCCCTCAGCGCGCCTCTCATCGAGCCAGCGCCCAAACTCCGCCAGCCCTTCGGGAGTCTCGTGTACCTTCATCTCGGCTATCTTTCTTCCATCTTGATCACCCACGTGCACTTGGTGCACCTTGTCCGCCCAATCCACTCCCAAATAATATCGCTTCACCTTCTCTTCCTCCTGTCTTCTGTATTTCCAATTCCCAAAGCGTTGAACGGAAGATTCGCCTTATATCGGTCCTCGAGGGGACAACTTTCTATTGAACCTTTGGTTCCGTTCTCTCACTGGTCGGGACAGTCTGCCCCAGATCCTCAACAGGAATTAGGCCCCGTGGTCCTCGTACCAGCAAGCTCTTGAAACTGGTGTTGCAAAGATGTCTCTAGCAAATTCCTCCTACGGACTTAATATAAGGCCCCGTGCCTGCCCGACTCTGGGCGACCACAGGGGTCGTCCCTACAAATTCTTACGAAACTCACCAACCCATCCAAGGCTCAGTTGATCAAGCACAAAGGCGGTTGCCATTGCGGCCGCGTGCAATTCGATGTCCAAGCACCGGCCGAGCTTGAAGCCGTCGAATGCAACTGCTCCATTTGCCGTAAGAGCGGATTTCTTCATCTCATCGTTTCAAAATCCCGCTTCACTCTCATTCGAGGTTCGGAATCCCTGTCGACCTATACGTTCAATACCGGTGTTGCCCGGCATCTCTTTTGTAGAGTGTGCGGCGTCAAATCGTTCTATGTTCCGAGATCCAATCCGGATGGCTACAGCGTAAACGTGCGCTGCTTGGAACCCGCCACGATCAACAAAGTTACCGTGAAGCCTTTTGACGGCAATAACTGGGAGAGCCACGCCGCCGATCTTGCCGCTTTGTCGAGTGAAAGTTGAATTCAAATCGCACGTTTCGAATGGGTTCTGACAGCGAGGGCTGACCATCATGGACATTGAAGGCGCGGGCTTTATCATCGGTTTGATCGGCGCTGTTTGGATGAAAAGTTCAATGAACTTGATAAAAGAATACAAAGGCCAGGCGGAACTGCGCATGATCGGTCGCGAACCCGAGAACCCGGCACTCAAAGCATTCCTGCGAGGGCTCTTCCTGGTGCTGCTCGGCCTGGGAATCGAAACTTATGCTCGCCTGTTTTTGGACTGAGCCGCCAGTCTCCTGTATCGGAAGTTCGTCAAAAATTGTGCGACTGCCTTGCCGTCATATCGGCAAAAAGCCTGCCCCGAACTTGTTGCGGGCCGGAATCCAGAAATTCCCATCAGGCCGCGCCGCCGCTCCTGGATTATTGACATAGCGGCTTGTTATTTCCTATGTTCC
>DASQUN010000254.1:0-7987 GCA_035641275.1 Candidatus Udaeobacter sp.
CAAAGAACGCTATCCGTTCATTGCGCTCGAATACTCCCGCGCAAGCCACGAGGACCGGGCCGTTCGCACGATCATCGCGTTCAAGAACAAAAGATTTGTCACCGACATTATTACCGGACTGGGCGGCACCTTCTTCATGTACAAAGAAATCAATGCCCTTGAGGACATGAGGAATATCCCCAATTTAAAAAACAATCCTCCCGACACTGTCGATCCCGAGGGACTCTGGGTCGGCATGCACATGCGTTATTGGTGCATGGCCTACAACACGCGATATCTCAAAAAAGAGGACATGCCCAAGCGATGGGATGATCTTCTTACCAATCCGAAATTCCGCAGCGGGAACTTGGCCTTAGCTCTGGCATTCAACAGGGCCAAACAGTTATGTTGCAATTGGCGCCGGAACGCTGCCGGGCGTTGCGCGCTTCGTGAACAGACGCGTGGATGTAGGGATGGAGCGTTTTTTATCGAAGCATGTTCATGGCAGCTCATTTAAGACAAAGGAGGGATGACTTATGAAACTCAAGGGGGTCGATCATCTTGCGTTCGTGGTGACCGATTTAGAACGCTCGGTAAAATTTTACCAGGCAGTCTTCGATGGTGAGGTCGGCAGAAGCAGAGGCATCAACGAAAAGGATAAAGCCGCCAATCGCTCGAAACACACGCTCGTAAAAGTGGGCGGTTTTGGCTTTGATCTTTTCGAAATGGCTCCAGGCGATCCACCCAAGACCGACACCCGCCACCTTCATTTCGCCTTCGAGATCGACCCGGCGGATTTAGACCATGTTCAAGAGCAACTGACACAGTTGGAGATTCCCTTTGATGGGCCGAAGGCCCACGGCGGCGCCACTGGACTATCGATCTATTTCCGCGATCCGGACGGCTATCAATTGGAAGCCACGGCGAAGTTCCCGGACAAGACCAGCTACGAGGCCGAAATCAAAAGACGCGGCGCCAAGTTCGGCGGCGAAGGGCATAGCTACGAATGGAAGGAGTAGACGGCCCCACAGACTGCCTGGCCAGCTGCGTCTTTTTTCTTGCGGATCATCTCAGAGAAAGGTCGCGGGTCAAGAGACCGGAGTTTAGGTTTCACGGGCTTTCGCCGCCCATAGCCGCAGCAAAACGGTGGTCATTGCAACGAAGGTTATACTCCAAGCGAACCAGTCGCCGAAACGGACGTAAAGGGTATCGCCTTCCAGAATCTCGACTTCGGCTTCGAGCACTGCCGGTGCAAATGTCGGCAAGGTTTGCATCATCTCTCCCTTGGCATTGATGATTGAGGTCACACCGGTATTCGTGACTCGAAGTAAAGTCCTTCGGGTTTCCACGGCGCGCCACTGCGCAAGTCGGGCGTGTTGCCACGGCGCTACGGTCCGCCCGTACCAGGCATCATTCGTCAGGTTAACCAGGAGATTGGCTTTCGTATCTCTGACAAACCCGCGGGACAATTCCGGCATCAAATCTTCGTAGCAGATCAACGGAGCGATCCGATACGCGCCGCCGGACAAGCTGAACGTATGAGGGCCATCGCCCGGAGTAAAGCCGTCGGCAAACGGTATGGCTGGAAGTTTCGAGAGTATCCCGGCGAACGGCAGATACTCGCCGAATGCGAGCAGGACTTGTTTGTGATAGCGACTCAACACGCGCCCTTTGCCGTCGGCAAGAAAGGCCGTATTGAAGGCCCTGAAGTCAGGCCCGCCGGGCCGGCCCGCAAAGCTTTTCGCGCCGAAAATGAAGTAGGCATTTTCGGATTTCAGGGATGGCTTTACCTCAGCCGGCAGCTCCTGCAGCTTTTCCGGCAGCCAGAATTCGACGGCCGATTCGGGCCAAATCAAAAGCGTCGTGCCGCTTATCCCTGCCGTAAGATCCTGGTGCACCTGCAAGTTACGACGCGCTTGGATCGGATTCCATTTTAGATCGATGTCAATATTTCCTTGGACGGCTGCTACCCGTAATTTCGGTGCGGCGGCCATTTCCTCAGCGATCGCATCTTTCCTCCAAACGCCGTAGACGATGGAACCGAAGACGAGCAAGACTACGCCAGCGGCCGCCTCCCAGCGGATTCGCCGGCCTTGCTTCCAAGAAGCAACGAGATCATACGCGGTCGCGTTGAACCACATGAGAAGCAGGCTCGCCGCGTAGGGACCAACCAGGTCAGCGCTTTGGATGAAGGCCGTGAAGGAAACTTGGCTATTCGCCAGATACCAAGGGAAAAGCATCGGAAACCAAAATTCCAAGACAATCCAAAACAACGCTGGGATAACATTCGCGGGGCCCAAGCCACAGCCCCGAAAAACCACGGCGAATAGCGCCATCTGCACTCCCTGCAGTGCCGCATAAACCAAGAAAACGATGCTGCTCACGGGATAGGAGAATCCGCCAAACACGCTGATCGTATAAATGAGCCAGTGAAAGCCAAATAGGTTTGCCAGAAAACCGGTTAGCCAGCCGAAGAAGATTCCGCGGCGAAAACCTTCGGCTTGCTGGACAACCCGAAAGAACGGGACGAACGCTATCCAAGCGAGAGGAAACAGCAGCGGAAACAAATACGGCGACGCCAGCAGGACCGCTGCCGCGACACAGAGCGAGATATTTTTCGGCATTATAGTTGAGCGGAATGCGGCGCTAGATTGATCTCATGGAACTTTCACGGGAACGTTGTCCTTCCCATCGAACGGCGGGGAAAACACCACAAAAGCAATGCTGGGTTGCGCCGCGGTATTGACATAGTAGTGGACTGCGCCGCGTGGAATGTGAACAATATCGCCGACCGACAATTCAATTCGTCTATTATCCATCATCATGTAGCCTCGGCCGCCAACCATGAGGATCGTGCCGTCGTGCGTCTTATGCATATGGGGCGATTCACGATCGCGGATCTGTACAACATGATGGCTGACCGCCTGGCCCTGACCCAGCGTCGTGATTTTGATATTTTCGCCCGGACCGAGTGGATTCTCAGCCACGACTCTCGCCAGGTCGATTTGCTTGAGTTCCTTACCATACTGCAGAAAGAGGTACGGTATGGGCGCACATGCAGAAAGCAAGAACAAAGTAATCAAGGCCGGAAAATTGCCGTTACCGCTTCTTGATCTGATATCCATAGATCAACTCTAAAAACTGAACGATAATTCTTGCCGTCGCTCCCCAGATGTCCCTACCGTTGCAGTAGAAATGATACACCGGTTCTCCGTGGGACGAGAGATGGTCCGCGATTGCCAAACAGTTCGGCTCAAGCAGAGCAGCGACGGGAACCGAGAAAACCGCATCTGTCTCGGCCGGATTTAAGCGGAACTCATAGAACGGTGGGATCACTCCGACAAAGGGGGTCACGATGAAATCATAAGCGGCGGTCACCTGATCCAGTCGCCCAAGCACCCGCACGTGGGTGGGGTCGATGCCGATCTCTTCGTAACTTTCTCGCAGCGCTGCTTCCAGCTCACCGCGATCATCAGCATCCACGCGGCCCCCGGGAAATGCGATCTGACCGCGATGATGATTCAGCTGCTCCGCTCGCTTGGTCAAAACGAGATGATCTCCATCCTCGCGTTCTTGGATGGGCATTAACACAGCGGCGAGCTTATAGTGATCGCCTCTGAGATTCCTGGGCGATCGCGATTGCAAGACGCTGGCAATTTTGTCGGCCACCATAGCTAAAAACTTTTGCCCCGCTGCTGATCTGTGATATGAAACGTTTCCAATTTACCGAATTGGGACGGGAAAGACCAGTCCGTGAAAGACCGAGAAATTCACGCCGCCATTCGCATATTGCGACGGGAAGTCCCCCAATGGGAGACACCCATTGTCACATTGATGGCGGAAACCTATGGAAGCCCGTTCAGAGTTCTGATTTCGTGCATCCTGAGTCTCAGGACCCAAGACTCTACGACCGCGCAAGCATCGCAGCGTTTGTTCGCGCTCGCCGACTCACCGCAGTCGATGTTGAAGTTGACGGCGAAGAAAATTGCAAAGACCATCTATCCCGTAGGTTTCTATCGAACCAAGGCCAAGGTGATTCGCGAGATCTGCGCGGTGCTGATACGTCATTACGCGGGTCGAGTGCCAGATGATATCGACGAACTTCTAAAACTCAAAGGCGTCGGTCGTAAAACCGCCAACCTCGTTGTCACCTTGGGTTACCGCAAGCCGGGTATTTGCGTCGACACGCATGTTCACCGCATTTCGAACCGCTGGGGCTACGTGCGCACGAAGAAGCCGGAGGAAACGGAATTTGCTCTCAGAGATAAGCTGCCGAAAATTTATTGGATCGAATACAATGATCTCCTGGTTTCCTTTGGACAGCACCTCTGCCGTCCGATTTCGCCGTTGTGCAGCCAATGTCCAGTCGACAAGTATTGCGACAAAGTCGGCGTGACGCTCAGCCGTTGAGCGCCGTTCGCTTCCCGAGGCACCCATAGACAAAGCCGAGCCCCCACTCGAGTGCGAACCCTAGGCCGTCGCCATTGACAGCCGTTGCGTGCTGAACTAGTTCTGTAGACGATATGATTCCATCAGGCTTTTACGCGCAGAATATCGAGGTGCTCGGCTACGACGATCTACAACATCGGCCGGCCTTCAAACTCGCCATGCAGGAGGTCAATGGCCGTTGGTACCTCTACATGGCTCATCTCTGGCACCGCGGTTGGAGTATTCTCGATGTCACCGACCCGACCGCACCGGAGTTGTGCACGTATGTCCCCGGTCCGGAGAATTCTTGGACGATTCAGATCCAAGTCGCGGACGGCAAAATGATCGCTGGGCTCGAACGAATTGCTCCCGGATGGGGCGGCATTGACGGCCAACCGTTCGCCGAAGGTTTCCTCATCTTCGACGTAAGCGAGCCGACAAAGCCTCGGGAGATCGGCCAATTCCAAACCGGCAGCACCGGCACACATAGGAACTTCTATGACGGCGGCAATTTCGTTCATGCTGCTGCGGGTGCACCGGGGATGACGGGAAAAATCTATCGGATCGTCGACATCGCCGATCCTGCGGAGCCGCGGGAAGTAGGTCGCTTTGCGCTGCCGGAACAAGCCGGCGGCGCGACGGCAGGACTAAAGTTTTCTTTGCACGGCCCGGCCCATATCGAAGGTGATCGCGCTTATCTTCCGTACGGCGACGGTGGTGGGATCATTCTTGACGTTTCTGACCTTTCGCAGCCGCGGATGATTAGCCAGCTCGCTTTTCGCGGCATCACGGCCACACAAGGCATTCACACTTTTCTTCCATTATCGAGGCGTAAGATCGCCTTCATTAATGATGAAGCGATTCGAGAAAACGGCGATGAAAACCTTAACATGGCGGGTATCATCGACGTCAGCAATGAGTCGCAACCTAGGTTGATTTCACTGTTTCCTTTACCCGAGCCGCCGCCGGAGAGCGGGCTAAAAAACTTTTACGAAAAAGGTGGCCGCTTCGGCCCGCACAATCACCATCATCCGAATCATCAAGCGTGTCTCGAAGAGCGCGACGACATTGCTTACCTCACGTACTTCAGCGCTGGGTTGCGAGTTTACGATATTCGCGACCCGCGCACGCCCAAAGAGATCGCCTATTTCATACCGGCGGATCCAAAGACCAGAATCGGCATCAAGCCAAGTAAGCTCGTCGCTCAGACGGAAGATGTGTTGGTCGATCGGCGCGGCTGCATTTACATCACCGATAAAAACCAGGGGATCTACATCCTTAAATTGAAGAACCTGAAGCCCTAGGTCGCGGCGAGCGGCTGAAGCTTGGTCCGGCTAAACCCGGCTTGCCGAAACCCGAAGCCGGCACGCCACGGTGTTCGTGTGATGTTTGAAATTTGTCAGGCGAGAAAAGCAGCTTTGGCTTCTAGCCCGTCTATTTTTGGCCTGGCTTCATCGACTCGGGAAAATACCTCGACGGTGACCAGACATTAACGGTGAAATTGCGGCAGCCGAGAATGCGCAGCTCGCGCATAATACGGATGTAATCCTGAGAATCGATAAAATCGCGCCAATCGTCCAAAGATTCAAAATCGATAGTGATGGCGACTTGCGGCGTCACTTCGAGGGGGTTGCGGTAATTATGAATTTCGAGCACCCCTCGATGCGACAGTGTTGTCGGCAACCAGTCGTTCTTCGCTTTATTGGCATAGATTGTCAGATTGACTTTCTGATCCGGTAGGTCCCATTGTATGACGAAGTGTACCATTACTGAATCCCTCGTATTAAACCGCCGTCAACCTGAATCGTCGTGCCGGTAACATAGCTCGCGCGCTCCGACCCGAGAAAAACAATCAGATCCGCGGCTTCTTCCGCCGTGCCATATCGCCCCAGCGGGATCTCCGCGGCCATTTCCCTGTTGATTTCTTCCACCGGTCGCTTCAGCCTTTCAGCGCGCGCCTTGTTCAGTTTCTGCGCCCGCTCCGTATCGATTCGCCCCGGGCAAACGTTATTGATCAGAATATTATCTTTGGCAAGTTCTCGTGACAGAGTCTTGGCCAAGCCGATTACGCCGCTGCGGATCGCGTTTGAAAGAACCAAACCGGCGATGGGCTCCTTGACGGAATACGAGGTAATGTTGATGACGCGCCCACCACCAACTCTTCGCATGTGGGGCACAGCTTCCCGCGTCATTCTCATGGTGCTCATAAAGCTGAGTTGAAAGGCACTGCTCCAATCCGCATCGCTAAACTTCATGAATTCCCCCGGAGGCGGCCCGCCGGCGTTGTTCACAACGATATCCAGTCGCCCGAAATGTTCTGCGCTTTTGTTCACAAATCTCTGGATGTCTTCCGCTTGGGTCATGTCGGCGACCATGGCTAAGACTTCTCCGCCGGTCTCCTTCCGGATCATCTCAGCAGCTTCGTTCAGCGCGCCTTCGCCCCTCGCGCAGATACTCACTTTTGCGCCTTCGCGCGCAAAGCCCAATGCTGCAGCTCGTCCCATTCCCTGACTTGCGCCCGCTACCAAGGCGAGTTTGCCTTTTAAGCCAAGATCCATTTGCGACCCCCAATTCCTGAAGTGAACCGGATACTATCAGACCGGTCAGAGAGGGTCAAAAACCGCACTATAGAAATGTTCGATTCCTCTAGGCCAAGCGCACGGGGCGGAAAATCTTGTGAACAGAAAACTCGGGGAGAGACAAAAACGAGCTACTTTTGTGACCAGTAGACGTTATCGCGGAAATCGGAGTTGAGACGCAGGATATAAAGTGAAACCATGCCATGCGCTCCGAGAGGCCGTAGACGCCGTGGATCACCGGATTGCAAAGCGTCCTTCTCTTCGGATGTAAGATCATACTCATTCATCGTGCTTTGCAAATCCGCTGAAGCTCTCTTGAGAACCGACTCATTCATCTTGAGGTCGAACAGAAAGCGGTTCAGATGGTAGCTGCTCATGAGCGCCTCCGGCGGAATTCTAAGTTTTAGATCCAAAATAAAGACTTAGAGTCTCCAGCTTGCAAAGCCCCAGCCGGTGGCAACGAAGTCAGGCATATAGAAGGTATTGGATGCTTTGATGTCTCCGACTGTACCGAGTACAACCATCCAGTTAAGGAATTCCGAATCACCTGCCTGACGCAACTGCTCCAGCGAATAATCGGCCAGAGCCTTCGATTTTCCTTCCCGCATGATTTCCAAAAGCTGATGATCAAATTTCGTATCGATCTCGCCGATTCGAGGGGAACCGGGAAAATGGGACAACCCCCCCGTTGCAAGGATCGCCACCCGCTCAGCGCGAGCGCCTGCAACTTCCCGGATCAGTTGCCCAATCTGATAGCAACGTCGCGGTGTTGGAATGGGATCGACCCAAGTATTCACGTAAATTGGTAGAATGGGAATTTCCGGCTTCGGCAGGAGAAAGTAAAGCGGAACCGTTTGGGTGTGTTGCAATTCAACATATTCGCCGAAGGCAAAGTCGATCCCGTTGTCTAGCCCTGCTCGCAAAATCGCCCGTCCCAACTCCTTGTGGTTCTTGTAATGAAAGCGGTGGCGGGTGAACTGTCCGTTTACTTCTTCAGCCAA
>DASQUN010000255.1:0-3137 GCA_035641275.1 Candidatus Udaeobacter sp.
ATATCCTGGGCGAACCGTTTCACTACGTTCGTCAGAAACGAATCCCACTGCTGCCAGTCAGCGCCGGCCCCGGAAGGGAAAGGCAGAGCCACGGCCGCAAATCGAACATGAGGCGGCTTCGGCGCCTCACCCGCGCAGAGATGAGTCGTGCATGAAACCGTCATCGCGATCGCCGTCAAGAGAATTTTTGCAAAGTTCATAGCCCGAGATTTATCACGTTCTGCTGACTCTGCAATATAACGCCTGTTTTCTTCCACGCTACTTTAATTCCGAAGTGCAGTGCGGGCAACGGGTCGCCTTGATCGAAATGGCTGAGAGACAATAAGGACAATCCTTCATAGCCGGAGCCGATGCCGGCTCGGGTTTCTTCAGTGCGTTGAACTGACGGATGACCAGGAAGATCGTGAAGGCGATGATCAGGAAATTGAGAATGCTATTGAAGAAAATCCCGTAGTTCAAGGTCGGCGCGCCCGCCGCTTTGGCCGCGGCTAGACTGGGGTAGGCTTTGCCGGAAAGATTGATGAATAAGCTCGCAAAGTCGACGTTGCCAAGCGCCAACCCGATCGGCGGCATGATAACGTCCTCAACCAAGGAAGCAACAATCTTCCCAAAAGCCGCTCCGATAATGACGCCGATCGCCATATCGAGGACATTACCCTTGATGGCGAACTCTTTGAATTCTTTCAGCATGTTTGAGATCCTCCTTTCTTGTTGAATGGCCGTGGTCGCGAACCACCGAGATGAAAAACGCCAGCATCTTGACTGCGGTTCGCTTAGGTGTGAGGTTATATGGCAGGCAAAACAACAAAGTCAAATTGGCGCGCTTCCTGCCGGATAAGTCGCAATGTAGATTTAAAGTCCATTGCCAGTCAAATGTTCAACTATCGTCGTACGGTGACTGTTTTGATGCTCCCCGTATTCGGAGTGCGGGATTCACGATGCCCAGGGGAAATTGGCAGAAGAGGTAATCCAGAGAAAACGAAAACGGACTCGCGTGCGACTGAGGAGGGAAAATGATGAAATGGTTCGCGCACCGTTTGACCGCCAGGTTTGGCTTAGCGCTGCTGCTCGGAGTATTTGTCGTCTCCACCGAAGCTGCGGCCGCTCAATTTACGCCGGGAACTTATCTCACCACGGCTGATGTTCACGTTCGCGGCGGGCCCAGCACCAACTACGAAGTTGTGGCGACGATCCCCAGCGGCGTCGAGGTAAACGTCGTCGGTCGGGAAGGCGAGTGGTTGAGGGTTGAATCCAAGAATGGAAACAAGCCGGGTTACATTCACGGGAAGTATGCTCGACCTTTGCAAGCCCAACAGACGACGCAACCGAAGACCGTCGCTGCGTCTGTTGCCGGTGCCTATAGGACCCTACGGGAAACCGATCTGAGAGAAGGCCCTGGACTGAAGCATAACGTTGTGACGAAGCTGCCGGCGGACATCAAAATTCAAGTTACCCGCGCCGAAGGCGATTGGCTACGGGTGGAATCCAAGCGGGGCAATAAACCCGGCTATGTTGAGAAGCAATCGGTGGAGCGATGGGTTGAGCGATAGTCACGAGTCTCTGGTTTCAACTTTCTAAGTTTGCGGTTTCCGATCACCAAAAACTCGGAACTAAAAAGCGAATCCCTAGTCCGCATTATTCATGCTCCGAGGAAACACTACCACCCTGTGTCGATAAGGAGTGAGCCTGGAGGAGTGAAGGCACAGAGACGAACAGCTTCAAGGCCGTCTTTGGTGCTTGATTCGGCGCTCGCACTTTTCCACGGCGTGGCTCCACAACCTCGGTTTGCAGGTTGCTCTACAGCACAGGCCCGTTGCCTTCGCTCTGGAGGGCTCGCCCCTCGATCACTATCACCAGTGAACCATCCGGGCTAGGAGCCCTGCCCCAACTCCTGCGAACGTTTCGTGGCGCGGACGATGGCCTCCATAACCGTCCCCTTGAATCCTTTTTGCTCTAACGCGTAGAGTCCTGCGATGGTCGTGCCGCCAGGTGAGGTGACCTCGTCTCTCAGCTCGCCGAGGTGCTTGGCGCTTTCGAGCGCCAAGCGCGCGGAGCCGTACACAGTCTGGAGCGCTAGCTTGAGCGCCACTTCTCGTGACAGACCGACCTGAACGCCGCCATCAGCCAGCGACTCAATAAAGAGAAAGACATAGGCGGGCCCGCTGCCGCTGAGCCCGGTCACCGCGTCCAAATACTTTTCTTCCACCGGCAGAGCGATGCCAAAGCTGTTGAGAATCAACCCGACGTTTTCCAGATCCTTGGCCGTTGCGTGTGCCCCGCCCGCATAGCCGGAGGCACCGGCGCCGACGACACAGGGAATATTGGGCATCACTCGCACGACGCGAGCCTCTTCCATCAGATTGGCCTCGATCCGGGGAAGCGAAACGCCCGCCGCAACTGAGACCAAGAGCTTTACTTTTCCCAGCTTCTTGGCGATTTCTTTGACCACCGAATCGACGATCTGAGGCTTGACCGCAAGGATCACAATATTCGCAAAGTCACACACTTGGCCGTTGTCGGCCGTAACTTTGATCCCGAGATCGGTGGCAACGCTCTGCCGCAGCGTCTCGCTTACATCGCTCGCCATGACTTGGTCTGGAAGCACCAGACCGGCACGAATGACTCCGCGCACGATGGCAGAACCGATTTTTCCCGCACCGACAACTCCGATTTTATCCTTCAACATCAGAAACCTCCCCGAGCGAGCCTCATCATGCCGACAGAATAAAGGGTCGGCACGGGAACTGCAAAAGCCAAAAACACAAAGGCCCTCGGTTGTTTGCCGAGAGCCTCGATCCTTTGAATACAACAGAGATCTTTAGTACCGCCTACCTATCGCTTCGAGCGCCTTCCACGCCTCGGCATCGTCAGGACTAAATGCGAGGATTTCACGGTATTTCCGTTCCGCTTCTCGAAACTTACCTAGTCTCGCGTAGGCATGACCCAAGGCGAAGCGCCACTCGTTCTGCCTGCGTCTCATGCGCAGCGCTTCTTTGTAAGCCTCGGCGGACTTTTCCCACATCTCTAGCTTTGTATAGACGACTCCGAGGGCGGAGTGAATCGTTGCCGAGGTCTCGAGTTCGGTGGCTTTGGACCTTTCCAAAAAAGCCCGGGCTTCTTGCCACTGCTCCTTGGCC
>DASQUN010000256.1:0-5540 GCA_035641275.1 Candidatus Udaeobacter sp.
GCCGTCTTCATTGTCGGCCCATGAGACTAGTCCGTACGAACGGATAATGGACGGAAAAACAGCAGCGTGGCTGCGACAGCTTCTATCTCTGAAACTGCCGTGGAGAAAAACGACATCTTCGAGGATTGCCCTCACGAATACGTTATCCGTGGAGGTGGCCGCGATGCATCGGCATGAGACGAACTGGCTGACCTGGTCAAGAAATAGGGAGACCCTGCGGGCATGGCGAATGCACACCTATCGGTTTCCATCTTTCAACGGCATGATTTATTGGATCGATCCACCCGCTTTGAACCGCCCTTTGGAGTGCGCTCTTGAAACGGCGGTTAGCCGAGTAGAAGAGTCGAGCTCGCGTTCTGACATGGCTGAAAAAAGCAGGATCTATAAATGTGAAATGCTTTTGGGATGGTAGCAGACGAGCGCTTGTGGGGGCTACAAGGGATAAGCGGGGAGTCGATAACCGTCGCAAGCAAACCTAATCGACGATCTAGGATCATTCGAGACCTGAGCAATCCTGTCCTCTCTCTTCTTGACCTAAATTGCGAATCCGCCTATGGGTCTACCATCGACTCGATTTTATTTATTCGGAAGCTTGTCCCTACTGAAGGAGGTTTTTATGCGGCAGTTTCAATCCAAGCGCGCTTTCGGCCTCAGTTTCTTTTATCTGTTGCCGGCTGTCTTGGCAGTGTTTGTCGGCCCGGCTTTTTCCCAGGCGCCGTTTTACCAGGGAAAGACGATTACTCTCATCGTTGGCGCCGGTCCCGGCGGGATGGGTGACTTGCGCGCTAAAGCCCTGGCATCGGTCCTCGCCAAACACATTCCTGGAAATCCGACCATCACTTTTCAATATATGCCCGGGGGCGGCGGCCGAAAGGCGGCCAACCATCTTTACAACACCGCTCGCCCAGACGGACTCACGCTGTTCCGTATTTCCAGCAGCATCGTGCCCTATGCCGTCCTCGGGGAGTCCGGCGTTCAGTACGATGTCGATAAGCTCATTTACCTCGGCACGACCGAACATATGCTGTACTATCTCTTCAATACGCGTAAGGAGGCGGGTCTCAACAGTTTGGCCAAACTCCGCGCGGCCACGGGGATCCGTATCGGCAGCGCTCCTGTGGGCCATACCGGGTACATACACAGCCGCCTGACCGCCTACCTGCTCGATATGAAAGAGCCGAGGATCATTCCGGGATACGAAAACGAAGATCTTGATGTCGCTTTCGCGCGCGGCGAAGTGGACGCGCAAGTCGCTTCGACCGGCACGGTCATCGAGAACGATTTGGTGAACAAAAAGTTGGCGGATTTTCACGCCGCGATCGAGATTCCCAAGGGCCATAAAGATGCTCGTTTCGCCCAGCTCGGTCTGCCTGACATCGAAGCCTTCGCCAAGTCGGAAAAAGAGAAAAAGCTCCTGAACATGGTGCGGGCCTTCAGGTCCATCGGCACGATTCTGCTGCTGCCTCCCGGAACTCCCAAGGATCGCGTGGACATTTTTAAGGAAGCCGTGCGAAAAACCCATACCGATCCCGCATTCATCAATGAGTACCGGAAGCTCACGGGTGGGGATGAGCCCACGCCGCTGATGCCTGAAGAGCAAGCCAAGGTGGTCAAGGAGATTCCGCGCGACGCGGAAACAATCGAGCTGTTCAAGAAATTTGCCGGAACAGGACCTCTACCGTCGCGATAGGAGAAATGATCGCGTGATCCGGTATTCACTGGCGGGTGCTTTCAGAGGCTAGAGTAGGCTCACCGCCGAAGCGATAACCTTATCCCTCGATGCCTTCCGATCACGACGCCATCGAGGGTTTCTGAAGAGACGTCTCCCCAGGGACCGTTGACCCTTCGTATGTCGCGAATCTTACGAATGGCTTCAGCGTCCGTCGGCAATGCGTGGGCTCCTACTTGCCCGGTACGTCTCTATTGCTAGAATTCATTGATAAGCTCGCTAACCGCACGCTGGAGGACACCTATGAAACAATCTTGGTTCTTTTTTGTAATTCCGATTTTTTCTGTAAGTCTGATGGGCTGTGAGCTGGTCGGAGACATTTTCCAAGCCGGAGTCTGGGTAGGAGCGATTCTGGTTATCGGGATAATCGGCATTATCGTCTGGATGGTTTCCAAGGCCAGAAGCTGAAGGGCAAGCTCCAGGTTCCTGCCCATCAAATTCATTTTGGCTTTCGTTTAGAATCCGTCGGTCCGTTTCGTGAACCTGCGTCGCGTTGACTGCGGGCCGAGTTCGTCATCCGGAAGTTAGCTGCCTACCGTCGTAAGAAAAGAGCGCTAGTAGGGGAAGATTTACACACAAGGCCGATCTTTAGTCGTCTCTTGTTACGACCGCGGGCGCTGCTCTCTTGCTGCTCCGTGAAGGCACCTAACCTGCCCGCAATCGCAGCGGAATTGCTCCCCCATTTGTAGAAGTCGATAGTCGGAATTTGAGTTGACTACTTGCAGAAGTCGCGCTTTTTTGTAGCCGCGCTTTTTGCTTGACGGTCTGCATGAGGTCGCCATAAACTATTATTCCTGCTCGCGAGAGGAGCTCCGTTGAAAAAACTGCTAGCGAGATTGCTCATACTCTTTTATTTTTCTGCTTCGTGCGCCTCCTACACGGCGCAACCGGTCACCTTATTGAGAATTCAGGCTGCCGCCGCTTCGGCGGAGCAAGAGGGGTTCGCGGTGGGTGTCACACCCCACCTGAGTGCGGAAAGAAACACTCAGATCTTCGGCGCGGATCTCAAGCAAGCCGGCATCCTTCCGCTCCAGGTTGTCGTGCGGAATAATACCCAAGAGCGCCTCAAGGTGCGGAAGGGCGACTTTGTCCTTCGGCTTTCAAGCAACAACGAATACGCTCCCGCGCCCCCAAGCGTCGTCGCCGCGCGGCTTGAGAGTTACCTCGGCGTCATCGGCTGGACGGTGGCTTTCGGATTGGTCGGTTTTTTCGCTTCGTCCGCCCAGCAGCAGGAAGTGAACAACGCCCGCCGAGCCGATCTGCGCAGCAAGGAATTTGCAGATGTCTCATTGGATTCTCAAGACTCCGCCCAGGGATTCCTGTTTTTTCTCATTCCGGATGAGGTGAAGGAAATCAAGGAGGCCGCTCTTTCTGCACGAGCTCTGGAGCCGTCCGGCGGTAAGAAAATTAACGTGGCGCTCCGTCTTGGCGACATGGACACGTGGAATGAACGAAAAGTACACCCGGAGAATTAGCTCAAGGAACGTCTTGTTGCGGGGTTCCCGAGTTCGCTTTTAACGGCGCTCCTTGGTGCGACTCTTTTTCTTCCGGCTGCTCCGCGCATCTTTCGGCGTCAAGGGCACCAACGGTAGATCTCAAACGGTTCAAGACGTTTTATATCGTTCAAAGCGAGGCTGACAGCCGGGGCGTTCACAAAATCAAACAACGAGAAAATTCTCAACTATTTGGAGAAATAGCTCACTCCTACGACAGGTTCGATTTGGTTCCGTGATTGTTACCTTTTCTGGCACACAACGGCTCCGCGTTTAACAACAAGAAAGTAGCCTGTTCGGGATAGGCTTTTTCGTTTCGGTCCGGGATCGCCCGGGTGGCACGATCGGTCCTCGCCCTCCACCCCTCCGCGGTGAATTTTCAACTCTTGTTTCTCAGACGAACAAGTCCATCGCAAACACCTAATCAAGATTGATAAGTTGGCCCGGAATCGCCCGGAATCAATGGCCGGAATGAACCGGAAAACGCACCTGCCCTCAACCCTTCGTTCTAGGCTAGTAAGTAGGAGAGACCATCTCCTGCGGCTTCAGGGTCAGGAATGGCAGCAGCTCCTGGACGTTGGCCACGCCCTCCAAACCGTTTACCCGCTGTATGACAGCCCCGGTCCGTGATGGCCCGAGCACCGGCTCCAGCAAGTCCCGCGCCTTTGCGTTAACGCTCTTACTTTCCATCGGGTTCTGCTTGGTGCCATAAGCATGGGGTGTGAAGTGGTTCAGAGTACGGTTGTCGTTTAAAACCACCTCCAGCTTGGCACTGCGGGGAGCCTCTGGGTCCATGAGAGCAGGGTCAGCCACTAGATTCACTCGTTCCTTCACCGCCAGCACCACGGGGTCTGACATGCGCTGGTAGGAGCGGGTAGAGGCAAAGGTCACATTGCCGTCGACCAAGGCCATAGCGATCATGTGCTGACAGTTGACGTCCGGCATAGAGCGATTGTTGACAATGCGGGCGCCGTCTTCCGGTAGCCGAACGGTGATGCGCTCCACGTTCTCCACGGTCAGGTCGTGCTGCCGGTGCAACGCGAAGAAAGCGTCCAGAGCCGACTGAATGGGATAGCCCACGGGGTAGGGCTTCATGGCCGTCTCGGTCACGAAGAATCGGTCACCCAGATCTTTCACCATCTCACTCGGCTTCGGTGCAGGGGAGAGGGCTTCCAGCACGTTGTGCTCACCTTCTAGTATATCCCAAACACCGCTAAAGCCCGTTTGCACCATGATAGCGGCGGTGACACCGTTGCGTGCGCCCATGCCGGCGAAGTCGAAGGCCTTCTCCACATGCTCCGAATCCCGGACCCAACTCCAGATACCGGAAACCTGCTGGGCGGCGTAGGAGAGGGCGTAGCGCATGCCCGTCTCGTCCAGCCTAGCGAGAGACGCCGCTGCCGCCGTACAGCCCATCGTGGAACTTGTCCCTTCCGCGCTGCGGTGGCCTCCGCGCACTAGCTCCGGTCCCAGGGCCATGAGGAAGCGGCAGCACAGGTCATAGCCAAGCACTACGGCCCGCAGGAACTCATCGCCCGAGCTACCTTCGCGCTCCGCCATGGCCAGGGCCGCAGGTACCACTGAGCAACCCGGATGGGCCTTGGTCACCGGCTCAAAGTCATCCGTCTCATCGGCGTGGCCAAACATCCCGTTTGCCAGCGCCGCGTTCACGGCGGAGGTCTTCAGGTCGGTTGCGAGGACGGATGCTTCTGGCATGCCACCCTGTAAGCGCACATACCGGATAGCCAGCTCTCCCGCCTTAAGGCGAGAGCCAGAGATTATAGCGCCAAGAGAATCCAAGATACGGTGTTTGCCTGCCTGCGCGACCTCCGGTGGTAGACTCCGGTGTCTGGCGTCTGCCATGTAGCGGGCCAACTGGCCGGTGATATCCGCGGCAATCATGAGCGTAGGACCTCCATGAGAGCAACGAGGGTGAGGGTGACGCTACAATGCTTCCTGCCGCTCATACTGAGCAGCTAGTCGAAGCACGCGGCAAACTTTCTTCAACGCTCTGTCGGACTGTGACATTGAGGTGATCCACCGTCTGAATGAGACCGCATCTCACCTATCCAAGCTCGAATTCCGGGCTCTGGATGTCGCCGCCCCACATATCGATGGGACTGCCAACTGGATAGACGATCGGCTGATGCGAATCATCGAGACGGCGGTGGCCCCACCCGAATTCTACGGCAAATCCGCCGGGTGTTTGCACGTAAACGTGTACCGTCTGACAATTGATGTGGCGACCCGGGCCCATACCAATGGGCGCCTTGTGGATGCGCAGGAAATGATACGAGCGCATGACGTCATCGAGCGAC
>DASQUN010000257.1:0-3724 GCA_035641275.1 Candidatus Udaeobacter sp.
AGAGCTTCCATTCATCGAGCAGCGCTTTGTCTACACCTTGCTCAGCTGCGAGCGCACGGATCGCCAGAATCAACGCATCGGTACATTTGGTCCATGCCGCATAGACGATCTTGAGAGCGGAAGCGGCACCGGGCTCTTTGCCGATGGCCCTGGCATCGAGCATGCTGGCGGAAAATAGTTCCACCACCTCTGGCGCGCGCTCCCCCGACAAATAGAGACGGGTGGTTCCCGCCTGCTTTACCGGCGCGCCGATGATGCCGCCGTCGACGAAGCTGGCGCCCGCTTCGCTCACGATCGCACCAATGTGCTCGGCCGTGGCTCGCGAAACCGCGTTAGCATCCACATAAATACCGGTGAAGCTATGCTCGGCCACTCTGCACGCGAGTTCGAGAGCCGCATGCGGCGGGCAGACGGACAAAACGACATCGCTCGCCGGCACTGCAGCGCTAAGATTCTCAACATCGACCAGGCCGGCCTGCCTAGCCCGTTCCCGCGTTTTTTCGCTACGCTCGTTTGAAGCCCAGATGACACGAGCACCACTGGTGGCTACGGCCGCGCCAATGGTGACGCCCATGTTTCCCGGATGCAGCAGTGCGACGGTCTTGGAGCTCATAATCATTCCTCCCTAAACAGGATTGCTCTCATGGACAATCTTCTAACTCATCTGTCGTTGCATATCACGATCGCCAGCGGCCCCGACGAGAGCCACGAACGCCGTGTCAGACGCCGAGATGTTGATGCAGCAGCTCTGGCTGAGCGCGTAATTGGCTGCCGCTGCCCTCGAAGACTATACGGCCCTTGACCAAAATGACGTTGCGGTCTGTGATCGCCGATACTGCAGTATAGTTCTTATCGACAACGATGGCGGCAATGCCGGTTTCGCGGACCATCCGGATAATGCGCCAGATTTCCCGAGCGATGAGCGGCGCAAGTCCCTCGGTTGCTTCGTCGAGGATCAGGAGAGTCGGATTGGTCATCAGCGCGCGGCCGATAGTCAGCATCTGCTGCTCGCCGCCGGACAGCTGCTGGCCGCCGAGCGACAGCCGGTCGCGAAGGCGCGGGAAAGTCCGCAGCACGCGCTCGTAAGTCCAGTCGCATCGGCCGTTCGGCCCGGCACGCGCCGCCATGATCAGATTCTCCCGTACGGAGAGATTGGGAAAGATGGCTCGCCCTTCGGGAACATACGCGATGCCCTGCTGCGCGATCAGGTGCGGCGCCGTTGCCGTCATTACCCGGCCATTGATTTTGACCTCGCCCCGGCGCGCCTCGACGTGACCGAGGAGGGTGCGAATCAGGGTGGTCTTGCCCATGCCGTTGCGTCCCATGAGCCCGACCGCTTCGCCGGCCCGCACGGAGAAATCGATCCCATGCAAAATATGACTCGTGCCATAGTAGCTGTGCAGCCCGTAGGCTTCGATGATCGGTCTCTCACTCATTCGATTTCGTCCGCATTGCCGAGGTACGCGCTTTGCACTTGCCGGTTTGCACGGATTGTCTCCGGCGCGCCCGAGGCGAGAATGCTGCCTTCGACCATCACCGTGAGCACCCGCGCCAAGCGGAATACCGCGTCCATGTCGTGCTCCACTAAAAGTATCGCGTGGCTGGTTGCGAGCCGATCGATGAGGGCAACCATATTCAATGACTCTTCCGTACCGAGGCCTGCCAGCGGCTCATCGAGGAGCAAGAGCTGCGGATCGGTGGCGAGCGACATGGCGATCTCGAGTTGGCGCTGTTCGCCATGGCTCAACGTGGCCGCGATGGCATCGGCTCTGTGAGCCAAACCTACCGCCGCAAGCGCGCGCTGCGCGTTTTCCATCAGTCCTGGATAAGAGGCTGCATCCCGAAACCAGTTGAATGGGTGCGGTTCGCGCGATTGGGCCGCGAGACGGCAGTTTTCCAACGCACTGAACCCGCGAAAGACATTAACTTTCTGATAGCTTCGGCCGATGCCCAGGCGCGAGCGCCGCTCCGGAGCCAGGTGTGAAACCTCTGCGCCGCCAAACAGAATACTGCCGGCGCTGGCAGGCAAATCGCCCGACAGCAGGTTGATCAGTGTCGTCTTGCCTGCGCCGTTGGGGCCGATGATCGCGTGTACGGGTCCGACGCTGACTTGCAGCGATACGTTATCGACGGCGGCGAGCCCGCCGAAATTCTTGCACAATCCACGCACTTCGAGTATCGGCTCGGTCACTTTACGTCCGGCTAACCGCGCCGCGCTTGCGCGGGTATAAATAGCCGGCAGAGTCGAAGAGACCGGCTAATCCTTGCGGCAGGACGAGCACGATCAGCACGATCATACTGCCCATGGCGAGCTGCCAATGCTTGGCGTAGGCGCCGAGCACCGTCGGGGCGGAGAAAAACTCCTGCAGTAGCGCGTAAGCGAAGGCGCCGAGCACCGGGCCATGGAGCCTGCCCATTCCGCCGAGGATGACCATCATAAGCACCACGCCCGAGTGATGCCAAGCGAGAATTTCCGGATTGACGAAGCCGAACTGACAGGCGGCGAGATAGCCGGCCAGTCCTGCCAGCGCGCCCGCCAGCACAAAGGCGCCGAGCTTGTACCCGAACACGGAGTAACCGATCGAACGCATGCGGCTCTCGTTGGCCCTGATGCCTGCCAGCGCGCGTCCGAACGGTGCGTGCAGCACCTTGCTCAGCAGCAGGTATACGCTGACCATGGTGGCGAGCACGAAATAATAAAACTGCACCGGGTCGTCGAGACTGAGCGGATTGATGCCGGCCACGGAGAGCGCCGGCCGCACGGTGATGTAAATTCCATCCGAGCCGCCACCCAACTTGGTGTCATGTAAGATCGAATACAACATTTGCGAGAAGGCCAGCGTCACCATAATGAAATAGACGCCTGCGGTCCGGACGACCAAAAAGCCGATCACGAAAGCAGCCGCAGCGGCGGCGGCGATCGCCAAGGGCAAAGTGAGCCAGAGGCTGGCGGCCTCATATTTGGGCGAGATCAGGGCAAGCACGTAGGCGGCGAGCCCGAAGTAAGCGGCATGTCCCAGACTGACCAAGCCGGTGTGGCCGACGAGAAGATCGAGACTCATGGCGAAAATAGCCATAATCATGATCTTGGCGCCAAGCTGGACGTAGAAGGTCGCGCCGGTCAGCGGAAAGGCGGCAAGCAGCAAAGCGGCCGATAGAAGCGCGGCACGAGGAAGACTTAGGTTCGCCACGATCGTGTCATGCTTTGTTGGCGAGCCCCTGCGGCCGCCACAGGAGAATAACAGCCATCAGCAGGTAGACGGCGATGCCTGAGAACTCCGGGGCGAGCACCTTGCCGAGTGTGTCGGCGAGACCGATGGCCAGCGATGCGATCATGGCGCCGTTGATTGAGCCGATGCCGCCGATGACGACGACCACGAAGCAGATAATCAGGATCTGATTGCCCATGCCCGGAAAAACCGACGACAGCGGCGCGGCAATCATGCCGGCAAAAGCGGCAAGCGCCACGCCGAAGGCGAACACCAGCGCAAACAGAGACGGGATGTTGATGCCGAGCGAGGCCGCCATTTCACGGTTGCTGCTGCCTGCCCGGATCATCATGCCCAGGCGAGTCTGCTGGATCACCACATACATCGCGCCGGCGAGAAGCAGGCAAACGATGGTGACAAACAGTCGATACACGGGATACGACAGCGTATCGGTGAGACGCACGGAGTAGTCGAGCGCTGCGGGCACAGCCACGCCGTGGACCTCGTCACCGAAG
>DASQUN010000258.1:0-3814 GCA_035641275.1 Candidatus Udaeobacter sp.
AAAGGATTTGATCGCCTTACGGAAGAGGATGTAGCTCGAATCGTGGCTGGTTTGAGAAGCGGTCGGTAGTGCGAGTTATTATCGACACTAACGTCCTGATTTCTGCGATCTTTTGGTCCGGCAAACCCAAACAACTTCTCAATCTAGTTCGCCGAGAAAAAATTATCTTTGTCACCTCCAAGTACCTCCTGGCTGAGTTAAAAGAGGTTTTGACGAGGAACGATAAGCCTTTTAAGCTATCGGAAGAAGACGCCCGGCGAGTTCTGGCGGCGATCCGCGGTCTCGCCGAGGTAATCGAACCTCATAGCGTGGTAACAGCTTGTCGAGACGACGCCGACAATAGAGTGCTCGCATGGAATAAACTGTCCCCAGAAATTTCTCGAACTTATTCTACGGCCCATATCTCGAATAGAACTGGCCCTCCGACCTGATCGCTTGATACGCGCGATTGAAGTTGTTTCGATAATTTTTTCCAAGCCAAAGAATGCGCGATACGAGCCCATCGCAAACGAACCGGCCAGCGTATTGAACCAAACCAGTTTCCATGATCACGCCCCCGTCTCCGACGACATCTCGGATTCGATCGTTGAGCCCCAAGACACCGTATGCCCGATGCTCCGAGGGGTGAACGAACAACGAGTGAACTTTAGTATCACGCAGGAAAACCCAGTTCTCCACTTCCAGACTCTTCAGGGCTCGAACCACTTCAGGATCGATAGCCACGGACTTGGATTTTAGCGCGTCCAAAGCCTGTTCGATCAAAGAAGGATCGTTTGAAAGTCTCGAGCGCGCTGCCGCAAGCCGTCTAATGAGATTGGACTTCCGCCCGTCGTGTTCGGTGTGATCGATTTCGAGCAACAGCGCCTTGTAAACCGCAATGAACTTCCATGCGGACAGCGGATCAATGGTCACTAGATTCCCGACCAGACGCTTGGGCTCAACATTCCGAGCGTAGCTCGCTCCGCAGCCGGCTGTTCGATGCTCCCGTTACTTCGACACGCCCTTGAGCTTAGACAAAATGTTCTCATGGTTCATTAAATACTCGTAATGATCTTTGATGTCCACGATGGTGTCATCGTCCCATTGGAGAGCCTCCTCCGGATACTTCTCTTTAGCCAATTCCAGCGCCTTTAAGATCGAGAATCCTTCTCTTAGGCCGCGAACAACTTCGTAATCGTATGCGATCTCACCCGGAGTCCTTTCTTTGAGCATTTCCGAGAATTCCGCCGTGCTGTCCAAATATGCATCCAGCAGTTCCTTTGCTCCCTTTTTCATAATCCTCCGTTTGGGTAGTCGGTTGTCTAGCGATGTCCCCTGTGGCTATGGCAAACATTGACTTTGCCGCCTATTCGCGAGCGCGACCCCAGTGAGCGATTCTAGTGATCCTTTCGCTGAATGGCGTACGCCCACTAGATTTTATTTGGTCTTTGAGGGGCCGGATACCACCCGCCAGATTTATACTGCAATTCGCACTGGCGCTTAAAGTCAGCCACGTGCTCTAACATCCCGGCGAGCGGCTTGGCTTCCACATCCAGTCCCTCCCGCCATATTTTCTTTTCCATGGTGCCAAGCACCAAATAGTGCTTTGCGATGACTTGCGGTGCTATTTGGCTCAAGCCTTGCGCCAACTCCGCCTCCAACTCAGCCCGCTGCACCATCACCATCGCACAACGGGAACAATAGCGACACGTCTTGCCAAGCACCATCGGTCCCCAGTCATCAATATGAATAAAGAGCGCGAACTTCCGTAAATGGGTGACCTTCTGGCACTTTGGACACTTGCTTAGGCGTACCTCCGCATGAGAGTTTACCAGGAGCGAATAACGCGGCAACAGCTTGCCAATTCTCGTGTTCGGCATCGCAGTCTTCTAATCCCCTGTTCATTCCCAGGGCATGTCATGCCAATGAATGAACTCTTCGTAGGCTTCCTCGGCTAGGTTATATTTCACGCTGCGGGCACTCGTGCGCTCAAACCGCACCTTGGCGTCTTTGAACAATTGCACTACTGCATCATGGAGCAAATCCTTAACCCCGCTTGGGTCGCTCGTTTCGGCTGCCTCGATTAGAGAAAAGACCAGTGAATGTTCGTCTTCCTCTTCATCTTGATTGGCGGCAGCTAATGCGGCGGCATAGTGCAGCATGCCGGCCAGCATGACGGAAAGACGGTGCGTCCGCCCATCAGGGACCAGTTCCCGTAACATGCGCACCCATACGGCGTAGGTATCCTCACCCACGATGTTGCGGAAGTTACGGGGTGCTTCCTCTGCGGCTCTTGTCTGCCTATGGTCTTTCATTGGATTTGCTCCAAAATGCCAATCACGTCGCCGGGCTGTTTCGATACCGCCCAACTCCAGTTTCCAAACCCACCCTGCTCGTTCACGGCTTTGACCCATTCGTCCAAAAACGCACGATTGCTTTTATCTTGGTCGGTGTCTTGCCCTTTGGTTTCGAGGACCAGAAATTTTTCAGGCTTCATTCGGACGATAAAATCGGGCCTATATTTGTGAACCACCCCTTCGACGTACAGTATTTCGAACCCGAGGTGATCGTTCTTCACCCACGCGTCAACGTTTTGGTTCCGATCCAGCTCGAAGGCAGACATTCGTATCGACCATGACTTTCACGAGAAAGGCCGGTCTGCTTCTGGATAGGGGCTGCTTGCGGCCTTTCCTCATAAAGTCGTGTGTGAACCTCTCCAAGCTGGCGATAAGTGCTGCCCAGGATTTCTTTTTCGAACGCAGCAATAAATTCTTCCGTTTTTCCAAGATTGCGAGTTTATCCTCCTCCACCTGAAATTCATTCGAATTCTTACCGTATGACCGTCGCCCTCTTAAAGTCCTTGCACACTTCCAAAGATTTCTCTCTGTACATCAAAAGATATACAGCCAGGCAAACCCTTTCAATGCTTATTTCCGTAAGGTTCAGCAATCGTGAAAGACTTGCTTTCGGTTTTCGGCTTACCTAAGTTGAATTGACGGGTCAGACCAGACTGCTGCTAAGCTCCGCGTGTCCGGACAGGAAATTATGATTACCACCCACGGCGACATCGTAGGCAGCCTGCTTCGGCCGCCGGAGCTGCTCAAAGCTCAAAAGGACCTCGCGGCTGCAGCTATCACTGACACGCAATTCAAAGAGATCGAAGATCGTGCGGTCGACGAAGCCATCGCGTTGCAAGAGAGTGTCGGTCTTGAAATCCTCACCGACGGCGAGATGCGCCGGCAATCTTTTCAGAGCCAGATGACCGCGGCCGTGAGCGGCTTTGGTGAATTTGATCTTGACGCTTTCCTTTGGGGGGAGTGGTATGACGAGCAGGGCATGCAGCGAAAACGCCGGCCTCGCCGCCTGGGGGCGATCGCGAAACTTAAGGGCCTTCGTTATCTATCAGCGGACGAGTTTTCTTACCTTAAGAGTAAAACAACCCGAATTCCCAAGGTGACGCTTCCCAGCCCGGGTCTATGGGCGAATTTCTGGTCGCCGAAATATTCGCGAGAGGCATATCCGACGCTCGACAGTTTCCTCACCGATATCGTCAAAATCTTGCGCGACGAAGTCGAAGCGTTGACTCGTCTCGGCGCCACCTACATTCAGTTGGACGCACCGCATTACGGCCTTCTCCTAGATCGTAGGACACGCCGTTTTTATGAACGCCAAGGCTGGACATTGGATCGCTGGCTCTCGCTGGGCATCGATTTAGATAACGCAGTGATGGACGGCTTTCCTGAAGTCACCTTTGGTTTTCACGTCTGACGCGGAAATCAGGGCAGCCGGTGGCTGTCGGAAGGAGGCTATGAGGCGATCAGCACGCAACTGTTCC
>DASQUN010000259.1:0-3041 GCA_035641275.1 Candidatus Udaeobacter sp.
TGGAGACCATGATTGAGTTCGCCGACTTTTCACAGCCGCGTGCTAGCAAGGTGCCCCTCGAGGAAAAGCTCCGAACGGCATTGAAGGAGATCAGTGATGCGTGCGATAAGCGGCAGGCGCGTATCCAGTGGAAGGGAAACGGCTACAATCGTGAAATCCGCATCGACGAAGCGCAACTGCAATATATTTTGAGAAATGTTCTGTTGGCCGTCTTGTCTCAGGCTAAGATGAACAGCGAGATTGAGATCGATGTACAGAAGCAAGGGTGTGTGGCTATCTCTTACTTGCGTGAAGGGGCGCGCGTCGCGTCCATTGCCCATTACTTCAACGCTTCATCGCCGGCTGCCGACCAAAGCACGCTGCCATTGCGGATCCTGTTAGCGAAACAACTGGTGGAGAGAAATGGTGGCCGGATGGGTATGGACCAGTCGAACAGCGAAAGAGATACTCTGAGAATGGAGTTTCCGATTGTTTAGTCCGGAAAAGAAAAACGACATGAGTCAACCGTTGTTGTTAATTGTCGACGATGAGTCGGGGGTCAGACAATCCCTGCAAATGGTTTTTGGCAAGGGTTTTCGCGTTCTCGAAGCGGTCTCCGCAGACGAGGCTCTTCGGAAGGTCACAGAGGAGAAACCCGATGTGGTTTTGCTAGACATTGTCATGCCGGGCGCGGACGGTCTGGCGGTACTCAAGCAAATGAGGACCCTTCAGCCCGAATGCCAAGTGATCATGTTGACGGCTCTCAACACGGCGCGCACGGCGTTCGCCGCTAAAGGAACGGGCGCGTTTGACTACGTGACAAAACCTTTCGACGTTGAAGAACTTCGGATGCGGGTCGAGCACGCGTTGGAAAAGGTCCAGCTGTCAAGGGAGCTGGAGCGCCTAAAAGAAGAGGTGGGACGGAAATACGGCATCGATCACATCATTGGCAAGTCCAAACAAATCATCGACGTGTTCAAGGCGGTCAGCATGGTGGCGGCGAAGAAAAGCACGGTCTTAATTACAGGTGAAAGTGGCACGGGTAAGGAGTTGATCGCCCGGGCCATCCACTACAACAGTGACCGGCGGTCCAAACCATTCGTCGTGGTCAATTGCGCTGCGCTGCCAGATACGCTCATCGAAAGCGAGCTCTTTGGTTACGAAAAGGGCGCATTTACCAACGCATCGCAAAAAAAAGTCGGACGGTTTGAGCTGGCGCACGGCGGGACCCTGTTTCTCGACGAGATCGGCGAGCTGAATCTCGGCACGCAGGCCAAATTCTTGCGGGCCATCGAGCAGGAGACGTTTACCCGCCTGGGCGGCATCGACGAGATTAAAGTCGATGTTCGCGTCATTGCCGCCAGCAATCGTGATCTCGAGCAGTTGGCCAAGGCCGGGGAATTTCGTCCCGATCTCTTTTACCGTCTTAATGTGGTGTCCCTTTTTCTTCCACCGCTGAGGGAGAGACAAGAAGACATCACATTGCTTCTCGACCATTTCTTGAGGCTCAAAGCCCAGGAACACTCGATCGCGCCGAAAAGCCTTTCGCCTGAGGTAGTGGATTTCTTCACCTCGTATTACTGGCCTGGCAATATCCGAGAGTTGGAAAATTTGATCGAGCGGCTGACCATCCTGACACCCCACGAAATGATTATGCTGCGCGATCTCCCGACGGGGCTGCGTTCTACCGATCAGACCGCGACACTCAAAGAGGACGTTTTGAGCGGTGCGAGACCGCTCAGCGACGCTGTAGACGAGTTTGAACGTGAGCTGATTGTCAAGGCGCTGCAACGAACCGGCTTCAATCAGACCAAGGCGGCTTCACTTCTGGGAACCAGCCGCCGGATTTTAAAGTACCGGATCGAGAAGCTTAAGATTAATGATCCGACCAATGGGGATGAACAAGTAAAATTATCGACATAATTGGACAAAATTGTTCCCACAACTATCCTCATTATCTTCCATTACGTAAAATTTCCCTTTTAAATTAAATGGTTGGAGTGCCTCTTCCGTGGCATGCTACTTGCGTGCTTCCAGCCAAATATGGAGACGAGCAAGCCGCACATTCTCGTTGTTGATGATGAGATGGGTCCGCGGGAGTCACTCAAGATGATTCTGCACCCTTATTACAATGTTCATGTCGCGGAGCGGGGAGGGCAAGCGATTGAGCTTCTCAGCCGGTACCCCGTCGATCTGGTGACGTTGGATCTCAAGATGCCCGGCTTAACCGGCATTAACGTCCTGGAAAAGATCAAGCATTATGACCCGGATATCGAGGCCATCATCATTACCGGTTATGGCTCGCTGGACACCGCCATTGAGGGACTACGTCTGGGAGCGTTCGATTATATTTCCAAACCCTTTGACGTAAATCATATTTTGGCTCTCGTACGGCGTGGCCTTGATCGCCGAACTGCCAAATCCAAGCTAAGACAGGTCAAATCGGATTTTCTTTCCAACGTTTCCCATGAATTACGAACGCCGCTCAGTGTAGTCGTGGGTTTTGTCTATCTTCTCTTGAACCAAGTCATTGGTAAGCTGACAGAAGACCAGCAAAAGGTTCTCGAAACCGTTTACCGCAATTCAGAAGAACTGCTGGAACTTATCGATAACGTTCTTTGGATGACTTCACTCAACTCCGGAGATAACGCCGCCACGATCGAAAAGTTTGACGCCCGCGACGTCGTGAACGAAACCGTCAAGCGTTACGACCGGACACTACGGGAAAAAGGACTCAGCCTCAGTCTCGAGATGACTGACAACGGCATGTTCGTTATCACGGATCGCGCGAAAGTTGAAAGAATTTTTCAAAATATCTTCAACAATGCCGTCAAGTTTACTTCCCAAGGAGAAATCAAGGTCAAAGCTTATCCCGCGGTCGATCCCACCGGCGTACAATTCGAAGTGATCGATACGGGAGTCGGCATCGAAAAGAACAAGTTGGATTCTATCTTCGAGCCCTTTCACCAGGCCGATAGCTCTTCCCACCGGTCCTTTTCCGGTCTCGGACTCGGGCTGACCGTGGCGCGAAGAATGGCGGAAATTATCGGCGGCAAATTGGA
>DASQUN010000260.1:0-3163 GCA_035641275.1 Candidatus Udaeobacter sp.
CGGCCGGAAGCCTTGGCCGGCGGTCCACTTTCGGGGGAATGACGTGAAAAACGAAACTCGAAACTTATCTTCATTGTCCTCTAATATATTTAACGGCTTCCGTGCCGGCTATGTAGCCGGTGATCGAGCCTCTCATCAGACCGGAGCCGCTCGGGTAGTTATGATAGAAAAAGCCTCCGGTCAGTTCACCTGCCGCCCAGAGGCCAGGAATCGGCGTTTCATCGCTGGAGAGCACCCGGCATCCCGGATCGATCCTCAGCCCGCCGTACGTGAAAGTGATTCCGCATGCCACGGCGTAAGCGTGGAAGGGAGGGGAGTCCAGCGGGATCGCCCAGTTGGATTTTGGCGGATGGATACCGACGGTTGATTTTCCGTCTTTCTTTGAGAAATCGAACGCCGCGGAGTTAACCGATCGATTGAATTCCTCGAAGGTGCGACGCAGGCGATGCGCGTCGATGCCGAGATCGGCGGCCAATTGCTCAACCGAATTAGCGATCACCGGGCGGCTTTGCAAATACTGGCTGCGCAGGAGCGGCACCGTTTTCTGATCAAAAATTTGGTAGGCGACATGGCCCGGTTGGGCGAGGATGGTCCTGCCTGTCTTGGCGTAGGTGTAAACCTGGAAGTCTTCCCCCTCATCGACAAATCGCTCTCCCTGGGTGTTGACCATGATGCCGTAAGGATAGGAATAGCGCGTGCTCTCATCTGTTGCCGCTTCGACGGCAGCACCGTCCGCATCGATGACCGATGCGTGACAGCCGCTCCAGTGACCGAACGGGAGCGCGCCGATGTCCAAAGCCATGCGGATCCCGTCGCCGGTGTTATAACGAGTGCCCCGCACCTTGACCAGATCCCAGTTCTGCCCCAGATAGCGGGCCCTCATTTCCGGATTCGCCTCAAAGCCGCCGCAGGCCAGGATCACCGCCTTGCTCATGATCCTTTGCCGTCCGGCCGGTGATGCAACCAAGACGCCCTCGATGGCGCCGCTCTGATCCACCAGCAACTCCAGAGCGCGGGCGGAATAGATCACCTCGAGACCGCGCCTCTCCACGGTGGCGAAATGCATCTGCATCAGTCCCCTGCCGCCCTCGCGCGCTGCAACGGGAATAGTGCCGGACCGCCACACCAGCTTCTCTTTGACTCGGGCGCAATGACTCATGTGCAATTCCCACTCTACGCCGTGCTGGGCCATCCAGGTCACGACCTCCTGAGATTTTTCCACGAGCAACTCTGTGAGGGCTGGATCTGCCAGGCCGTCCGTGACCCGCATGAGATCGCCATAGAAGCGATCCTTCGGATAGGGTTCCACCTCCACGTTCTTGAACTCAGCCCCCGCGGTCTCTTTGACAATGCCCTTGATTTGCTCGAAGTCGTGAAACGCAAAGCGGAAGAGACCTCCGGAAAAAGCAGAATTGCCGCCGCGGCGTTCCTTCGGCGCGCGCTCCAAGAGCACAACCTTAGCTCCTCGATCAACGGCGGCGAGGGCTGCTACGGAAGCGGCGTTGCCAGCCCCGACCACGAGCACTTCCGCTTCCAGCGCTTTTGCAGTTTCCATTGACGACCCTCCTCCTGTTAGTCGAAATTCTCTTAAAGAAGTTTCCCTCAGACCTTACGCCGGGCCATAGGCAGCGGGGAGTAGAGTCCTCAGCTCCGGCAGCGAGTCGAGGCTGCGCAGCTTTTCCAAAAGCGCCTGACTATTCTTCACCCCAAGAACCGGCTCCACGCAACCGCGGAACTTGGCCTCTACCTCGGAGTCGTTCAGGACTAACGGCGCCCTTCCACCTATCTTGGTTTCGCTTTTTGAAATAGAGCCGCCGTCTTTCCGATGCACGATCACCTCGGCAAAATTCCTTTTCTTTGATTCCAAATCGCATAATTCCGGATGGACGTATACTCGCACTCGCTTCATCAGCGCACGGACATCCTCTCTGTTAAACGTCGCTTGAGAAAAATGTTTGAGCTCAACGGACCCCTCGAGGAGAACCATCGCCGCGGCAAAGTGCAGGCTAAAGCGGGCTTCTTCCGCGGTTTGGATCTCAGACTCTTGGCGCAGCGCCTGGAACGACAGGGCGTGGACTCCGCATTCGATGCTCTCGACTTGTTCAACCGCTAGCGCATGATCGCGCTTGAGCCCCAATAGCGCTTCGATGCCGAGGTGCGTGGCGGAGCAGGTCGGAAAGCGCTTGATTGAGACTCCTGGCGATACGAAGTGAAACGGTTTACCTAAACTGTTCAAATCCTTGATCTCGCCGCAGCCGAAAACCTTAAAAAAGCCGTTGTCGGTCTCCAAGATTGTCCGATTGCTTGTCCAACCCGCCTTGGCCAAAATCGTCGCCATCAGACCATTGCGGCAAGCCACGCCGGCGTGCAATGGCTTCGTCATCGTACCAAAATTGGCCTGCAGCCCCCCTGCCAGAGAAGCAGCAATCCCTATGGCGCTGCGCGTCTGATCCTCGGTCAGTCCCGCAAGCCAGCCCGTACCCACCGCAGCGCCTAAGGCGCCTATGACTGCGGTCGCATGCCATCCGTGGTCGTAGTGCGAGAGGGAAACCGCGCTGGCGATCTTACATGCGACTTCCAGCCCCACGATGTAGGCGGAAATGGCATCCCGTCCTGAGAGGTTTCGACTTTCGCACAAAGCCCAAACAGCCGGAAGAATGGGTGAGGATGGGTGCATGGGCGTTAATGCAACTCCACCATCGTCGAAATCTAGCGCGTGCGCCAAAGTGCCGTTCACCCAAGCCGCCTCTAAAGCAGTGGCTCTTCCCCTGCCGTTCCACAAACTGGCTTCGCCTTCGCTTTGACCCGCGACGAGTGCTGCAAGAGTTTCTGCCAGAGGCTCGCGGGACGCTCCAATGGCAACGCCTAGAGTATCGATGCTGTGTCGTTTCGCGGGCTTGAAAACTTCCGATGGAATGTCTTCGGCCGTTGTCTGAGCGACAAATTTGGCGATGGCTTCCGTCGGTCCCATCGGTCAATCCTAACCGCCTATCATCCCGAACTAGGATTTCTCGCTGGGCTCGAAATGACACGAGAGAGATAGCTGCACCATATTCGCTACCACGACACAGTCTCTCGGAAAGAGAGAGTTAAAGTGATCTCGCCACCGATGAAAACTCCGCTCGTGCCCCTGCTTCGCCGGACGTCTTCTCGTTCTCCGTGG
>DASQUN010000261.1:0-4797 GCA_035641275.1 Candidatus Udaeobacter sp.
CCGCCATTGCGCGGATAAATTTCTGCCCGAGATCCGGATGGAGGAAAAAGAAAGTGAAAGTCGCCTGGCCGGGGCCGGACTTGCGTGGATCGTCCGCCACGATCTTGCCCTTCCACTTAGGATCCAGCAGGTCTTTGTAAGATTTAAATTCTTTGGCGTTGACCAGGGTGGGATTGACGAAGAGAGTTCCGCGTTGAAAAGGCGTCATGACCAACAGCTGCCGGCCCGGATCGAGGAATTCCAAAGCGCCGTTGCGCCACAGCTTGAGATCTTTGACTTCAGGCAGAATGAGACTTGGTTCGAGCGAATCTAAAACCCGCGCCGGGATCAAGTTCTCCAAACCCGTCGTGGTCCCAGTCACAACGAGATCCCAAAGAAATCGCTCTGCTTTACGCTCGGCGCTGAGCCGCGGCAAGATTCCTGCGCCCGAATCAGCGTGATACTCGACGCTGATGCCATATTTCTTTTCAAAAGCAATTGTCAGGGCGTCGCGGCGATCTGCGCCGACCGGGCCAACCATCGAGACTTTGCCCTCTTTCTTGGCGGCCTGTAGAACACGCTCCCACTCTTCCTGCCCTGCCGCCGCGGCAAAAACGGCACCCGTTAGCGGCGCCATGAGCAGCCAACCCCAAGACAGCGCCAATAGCTGTCGCTTCATGATCGTTGCTTTAGCCGCGAAAGACTTTTTCATCGCGTCACGGCCATCGTTAAGCATCGGGCGCGTACATCGGCCACAGCGGCTCGCTATCGCCGCGCTTGGCAATGTAGTCGATGGCGTCGTTCACCGCTTCCAGAGGAAAATAGCGCGTCGTAACGTGGCGCGTATCGATGACGCCGCGGCGCGCCAGCTCCAGCAGCTCGGGAAAATCGATGTAGTGGCGTCCGGTGATGCTGCAAATCTCGATGGAGCGAATCATTAGATACCTGACTGGCAAATTAAGCGGTTCAGGGTTGGCGCCGATCAGCGCGACCCGGCCGCCGCCTTCGAGATTGCGAATGCATTCCACCAAGGTCTGCACTCCGCCCGGCGATAAGTCGGCGAGCACATTGGCTCCTTGACCACTGGTTAGATCTTTGACTCTTTGCGTGATCGATTCGCCTTTGCTCAAAGCAACGGTTTCAATGCGCCTGGGGTCGATGGCGCGAATCTGTTCGAGCCTGGCAGGATTGCGCGCAATGGCGATTACACGGGCGGCGCCCATGGCCAGCGCGGAGAGCACAGTGCCGATGCCAGTAATGCCGGTGGCGCCGTTGACAATCACGGTCTCTCCGCTATGCAAGCGCGCCCGCTTGAGAGCGCGATAACCAACGGTCATCTGCGAGACCTTGCACATCTCGTTGATATCGTCCTCAGGCCGCAGCGGAACAACATTGGTCGCCGGCACGCGGCAATATTCGGCCCACAGGCCTTCCTTGTAGCGCAGGATGCGTTTCGATCCCGCCTCCCCCCACTTGGCAATAAATCCCATCACCCGATGCGACAGACAAAGGTGCTGGCGATCGGAGCGACAGAACCGGCAATAACCGCAGGTAATCGAACACATGACGACGACCCGATCGCCGACCCGCACGTTACTCACATCGGGACCCACTTCGACCACTTCGCCGAGTCCATCGTGGCCGACGATCATCGGCAAAAACGGTATGGTCGGCACTTCGGAGGTGTACTGCACGGCATCTTCGCGCATGTGCAGATCACCATGGTTTAGTCCCGCGCGCAAAACCCGGATCAACACCTCGCCGGATTCGATGTCTGGAATCGGCACTTCATCGACCCGCAGCAAATCGCGCGACTTGCTGGTTTTTTCAAAACCGTGAATGCGCGCCGCTTTCATCGTGCCTTGCATGAGGCACCTCCTTGCTTTGCCGGTTTCGAGTTTCGAGTTTCACGTTTCTAGTTCAAGAAACCGGAAACAAGAAACTGGGAGCTCTTTCGATTTCATCCTTCATCATTCATTCTTGGCCCCGCCTCATCCCCACGGCTCGACAGGGATATCGCTCCAGCACTTTTCACCAATGATCTTTAATGGATCGATGCGGTCGAGCACTTCCTTTGAAATCGCTAGCCGCTCGGCGAAGGGCTTACCTATCGGCTTCGTGCAGTCAAATCCGGCTTTGCACACCAGCCTGCCGTCGGGAGAGCTGGGATCGAGAGGCGAGCCAGTTATCCCCGGCAGGGTCAGCAAGCCGCGATCCGCCTGGAAGCGAGTGGCGAAAGCCAAAAGCACTTCCCGCTCGTCGAATATGTCGACATCTTCGTCGAAGACAAACGCATGCTTGAGACCGATATAAGAAGTGAGGGCCGACACCGCGGCGGTCTTACCCTGTCCCTCTACGGTCTTGCGGATCTGAATGTAAACATGCGCAACGCCGCAACCCGACATCGGCACATGCACGGCTTTCACCCCGGGAACGGACCGTTGGACGGCGCGAAACACTTCGCCTTCTTTGGTCAAGCTGATAATCCAATGGGTGTGGCCGACCATGACGTCGTCCCAATAGGCGTCTTTGCGATAAGTCACCGCTGTTACCTTGAGCAGTGGACACCAGCGCTGTGGTCCGACGTGACGTGTGTATTCACCGAAAGGCCCCTCGGGTTTGCGTCGGCCTTTGGGCATATAGCCTTCGATCACCACTTCCGCATCCGCCGGCACCAAGAACTTTTCTCCGAGTGTCTCCGAAGCAACCAAGCGCAAAGGCGACCCGAGGGTGCCACCGGCCGTTTCATAGTGACTCTCTTCCGGCGCCACATGGTTTGCCGCCCCCAACAACGCCAGCGGGTGGTGACCGATCCAATACGCCGCCGGCATGTCCTCTCCCGCCTCCTCACAGTAACGCAGGTTGTGAGCGTTGTGAGAATTCGGCGCTAGCCAGACGCGAACCTCGTCGCGATCCGCTAACCAGCCGCGGTGCATAGCGGAATTGTCGACACCTGTGTTGCGGTTGAAAGTAAGAAAGTGTCCTTCTGTAATATACCGGCCCGGATCCATCCGGTGATGGCGTAGCGCGGGAAAACGGCGCACGTCGATATCGGATCCCTTTTCCACGACCTGTTTCACAGGGGCCTGATCCCGCGAGACGACGATCGGTCGTTGCCGTGTTTGGACCCGTTCATAGCAGGCCAAACCCGCTTTCCGCACTTCTGTGCCCATGGCGCGAGCCAGGCGTAGGCGACTGGCCATCAAAAACGTAATCAGCGGCATCGTCGCGCGCTTGCCATCGACGATGACATTGTGAAAAACCAGCAGCGGAAAACGGTGCGCCTTTTCCAGCTTCATCGCCAGCGCAGAAATTTTCCACTCGGCGTGCAGCGGCTCCTCGATATGCAGCACTTCATCCGGATACGCGCGCTCGTATTGCTCGATGAAGCCATGAAGGTCCAAGCCGAAAGGAGCGCCGGCACTCGACGCAATCGCGTTTTCAGGTAACGCCATGGACTTGCCTCCTTCGATCGATGCAAAATTCATAATGCGAAAGTAAATGCGTCTCGATTAATTCCAGCCGCTAATTTTTCAGTTTTTAATTTTGAATTTTTCATTTCCGAGCGTTCTCGTAGCGCTTTAAGCCGGCGGCGGCAACCTCCCACAACCGGCTCGGCGTGATCGGCAAAGCCGCGATTTGTATCCCCAATGGCACCAGCGCATCTTCGACCGCGCTGGCAATGGCCGCAGGTGCTACGACCGCGCCGCCTTCGCCCACTCCCTTGGTTCCTAGCAATGTCAGCGGAGAGGGAGTTTCCAGCCGATCACTCTCGATATCGGGGAGATCCGCGGCGGTTGGTTTCAAATAGTCCATGAAGCTGGTGGTGAGCAGCTGACCGTCTCGGTCATAGGCAAATTCTTCCAGCAGCGCAGCCGCTATTCCGTGGGCAGTCGCGCCGTGGACTTGCCCTTCAACAATTCCCGGATTGATCTGACGCCCGCAGTCATGGATGACAACATAGCGCAGCACTTTAATCTCAAAGGTTTCCGCATCTACCTCGACCACGGCCACATGCGCGGCGCTCGCAAATCCCAGCTGAACACGAACCCGTTTCTTTTCATCCGGATGCTTGGCCAATGGATTGCTGTAATAGTAAAGCGCTTCGAGACCGGGTTCGGCGTCCGGCTGTTCGTCGGCAAGGCTCCAGTATGCTCGGCTCGCTACCTGAGCAACGCTGACTCCCTTCTGGGGCGCGCCGCGCACGGAAATCCGTCCGTCGCTGAGCTCAAGATCATCAAGGTTCGCTTCGAGTAAAGCGGCCGCGCGCTTTAAGAGTTTTTCCCGAACTTTACGTGCCGCGCCTATAGCTGCCACCGTGTCATGACCATGGAACTTATTGGAGTAAACCCCAGAGGTCATGACGTATGGATGACTCGCAGAATCAAACGTTGTGGCAACTCTCACCTGGTTTACGTGAAGAGCAAGCTCGTCGGCGACAATCTGCGCGAGCGCCGTAGCGTGTCCCTGGCCTGATTCGAGGCCACCGGTAAAGACCGTCGCCGTTCCGTCGGTTTCCAACCGCACCCGAGCCGCTTCGCCTTGTCCACTGAGAAGCTGACTCGGACCCGAGATGAGCATTCCGTAGCTCAAGTTTGAGCCGCCGGGCTCGACCGCGGTAGCGATGCCAATCCCAAGAAGACGGCCCCGCGCTCTCCCTTCGACCTGCTCGCGCCGCAACGCGTCGTAGTCCACCCGCGCCAACGCCTTTCTCAACATCTCCGGATAATTGCCGCTGTCGTAGGTTTGTCCCCCCGGCGTGTCGTAAGGAAATTCCTCGGGCTGAATGAAGTTCCGAAAACGGATTTCCGCGCGATC
>DASQUN010000262.1:0-4375 GCA_035641275.1 Candidatus Udaeobacter sp.
TGATCGATAGACATCGACTTTGACGCCCGGGTACTTGGCTTCGAAGGCTTTGGGAACTTCCTGGTTCGGTCCGCCGGTAAGTGATGTGTACCACAGCAACTTGCCTTCCTTCTTCGCGCCTTCGAAAAGAACTCTTTCACGGTCCGGTTTGGCGTAGGCCGCCAGTTCGGCAACGGTCATCGGTTTTCCCTGCGCAAACACCGGCGAGTGCAGTAACAGTGAAGATCAGCGATGCGGCGATTTTCATTCGAAGGTCCTTCCAAACAGTAGGGGCACGGCATGCCGTGCCCCTACTGCTGCGTGAATAAAGCAACCGGTGATAGCCGATCAATGCGGCGCTTCTTGTCCTTCCAACGCCAGGTTGTGATGATGGTGCGACTTGGAGACAGCGCCGATTCCCTGGATGATCGCCTGCCAGTGATTGCCCTCATCCTCGCTGTAGAAGACATCGCCGTCCGTGGTGCCGGCGAAAAGCGCATAGCCGCCGTTCCAAACGTCCATGGCCATGCCCTCGATGTTGGCGCGGATATGATCGGGCAGTCCGTCGGTGAGTATATCCCAGCTCTTGCCGCCATCCCGACTGCGCGCGATGCGTGAGTCGGCGGTGTGTAATTTTCTCCAGGTGCCGGGGCCGGTCTTGGCGCCGGCGACGAAGAGCAAATTGGGATCGTTGGGATGCACGAAGAACGGGTCAACGTAGCCGATTCTGAAATCCCGCGGCGTCATGCTCTTCCAGCTCTCGCCCCCATCAGTGCTGACGCAGAAGCCGGCGGGGACTTCCGGGCCGCAATTGGTCGTCGGTGCCGTCCCATAGAGCTTACTGGGATCGTTGCTTGGAATCAGGACTCGATGCGCATCCGGATTGATGCTGTCGTACGTGGTCCAGGTCTTGCCGCCGTCCGTGCTTCTCAAAAAGCCGCCCACTTCGACGGCGACATGGATAATATTAGGATCTTTCGGATGAAAGGTGATGCTCTTGACGTGCGCTTGATGGGGCGGGCCAGGAAAAGTCCACTTTTCAACTCCCGGGACCTGGCGCAAACCCGGAAGCTCCGTCCAGCTCCTTCCCAGATCATCGCTGTAGAATAGGTGAGCCGGCTGGGTCCCGGCATAAACGCGGGGTCGCCCCTCGACCCGTTGGCCGGCAAGCGAATAGATTTCTTTATCGACGATGCCCTGATTTCTTTGCTCCCAGCTTTTACCGGCATCGCTGCTGGCGAAGATGGCGCCGTTATAACTGCCCGCGAGGAGCGTTTGGCTCGACGGTTCGAATATGATCGAACTAATATGCTGGTCAGAAAGCATGGTCTCACGTTGCTTCCACCGATCGTTATTCTTCACGAACGAAAAGATACCGTTGACGGTGCCGACGAGAAGTTTGTCTTTCGCCGTCTCACCAACGGATAACGACTCGCCTCCAGGTGACAAACAAATAAACATAGCACTCGCCTCCTTTCTTGGATTACCAGCGGTTCTCAAAAACCGCGACTTTAAGACGAAATATCCTCAACTCTATTAAGGTCTGCCTGCCCCGTCAAGGCAATAAACCAGCCGAAATCTATCACCCGGCACCGTTTGTACCTGAGCCCGAAATACTCCGGGTCCTCGACAAACTGACACGAACGATCGCCTTCGTGGAACCTTTTCAAAGCCGCGTTGTCTAATCGTCGCAGATACGAGCCACAAAGAGATGTCTCGATTACAAACAAGCCCGTTCGAACCGACGATAGCCCATGACTCCATTACTCCAGCGCTCCGTTCTCATCGGTTCCGATTTTTCTTTCGGAAAGATCCGCGATACTACCAGATTACCGTATTGTCCTGCCTGCTGTGTTATGGCGTCGCCTGGCTCGACTTCGACATCGGCTGGCCGCAAATAGTGATTTCCCTGGGCACCGCTTTAGCAACCCAATACGCCTGCAGCCACATATTCCGTCTACCCTCTTTCGATCCGCGGAGCGCTCTGATCTCAGGGCTTTCGCTTTGTTTGCTGCTTCGCACCAACAATCCGTTGCTGGCGTTCCTGACCGCCGTTGTGACCATTGCCAGCAAGTTCGCTCTCAAGCGGGGCCAAAAGCATATCTTCAATCCGACAAACTTCGGAATCGTCGCGATGCTGCTGCTGACAAGCCAGGTTTGGGTTTCTCCCGCCCAGTGGGGAAGCAAACTATACTTCGCTTTCCTCATCTCCTGTGCGGGCGGAATCGTGATCTATCGCGCCGCGCGCAGTGACGTCAGCTATGCCTTTCTGATTTCCTACGCGGGCATCTTGGTGGGTCGAGCCTTCTGGCTCGGCGATCCCTGGGCCATCCCGCTAAAGCAGCTGCAGAGCGGCGCGCTGCTGCTTTTCACTTTCTATATGATCTCCGACCCCAAAACGACGCCTGATTCCCGGGCGGGAAGAATCCTGTTCGCGATTCTCGTCGCGGGCGGCGCCGCCTATGTCCAATTTGGTCTGTACCGGACTAATGGGCTTCTGTGGTCGCTGGCCGCTTGCTCCATGGTAACGCCGCTCATCGACCGACTGCTGCCTGGAGCCAAATACGAATGGAATGCTGTAACGCCGTCCCAATCCGCCAAAGGAGAACTCTATGAAAAAACCCATCCTGTTCGTGGCACTCCTCATCGTCCTGCTAATCCAGTCCCAGGCGGTCTATAGCTTCTGCGGCTTTTACGTCGCGAAGGCTGATACAAAAATCTTTAACAAAGCCTCGCAAGTCGTCTTGGTGCGCAACGACGATAAGACCGTCCTCACCATGGTGAATGACTTCAAAGGCGACCCGAAAGAGTTCGCGGTGGTGATTCCTGTGCCGACGCTCATTGAAAAGGGCCAGATTCACATCGGTGATAAGAAGATCGTCGATCACCTCGATGCCTATACCTCGCCCAGGTTGGTTGAATACCACGATGGTAGTCCGTGCCAGCTCCGTGTGCTGCGTGAGGGTTCTCTGCTTGGTAATAGTGCGGCACCCGCATCCCTCGATTCATTACGGACCAGAGCCAAGGCACTCGGTGTGACGGTTCAAGCCCAATACACGGTCGGCGAATACGACATCATCATCCTTTCGGCTAAACAAGGCCAGGGCTTGGAGACCTGGCTGAAGGAGAATGGCTATCGCCTCCCCAAAGGCGCGTCGGAAGTGCTCGGCAGCTATATCAAACAAAAGATGCACTTCTTCGTCGCGCGAGTGAACCTGCAAGAACAGTCCAAACTGGGATTTACCTATCTCCGCCCCATCCAGGTAGCGTATGAATCGCCGAAGTTCATGCTGCCGCTCAGACTCGGCACGTTGAACGCCGACGGCGTTCAGGAACTTTTTATCTACACGCTCACCAAAAAGGGCCGCGTCGAACCGACAAACTACCGCAGCCTGAGATTGCCCACCGGTATGGAACTTCCGCTCTACGTTAAGGATAATTTCCAAGATTTCTACCGGAGTATGTTCGATCGCGCCGTCCAGAAGGCGGATATGCGGGCGGTTTTTCTGGAATACGCGTGGGATATGAATTGGTGTGATCCCTGCGCAGCTGATCCATTATCAATCGCTGAACTGCGCGAGCTCGGCGTCTTTTGGCAGGCTGAAGAAAGGAACCTCCGGGCCCCAACCACCGCAGCCAGAGATGTCTTTGTGACGCGGATGCATGTGCGTTATGACGCCGAGCATTTCCCGGAAGACCTCGTCTTGCAGGAAACCGCCGATCGAAACAATTTTCAGGCGCGCTATGTCCTGCGTCACCCGTGGAAGGGGGATGACGAATGCCCGGCGACCGAAGAGCATCGCCGCGAGTTTCTCAAGAGAAGCGAACAGCAAGCGCGCCAACTGGCCCAGCTCACTGGATGGGACATCAACGACATCCGCAAACAAATGAATCTCCGCGGTCCAAAACCCGAAGGCGGTGAAAGCGAAAAGGCCTGGTGGCAAAAACTCTGGAGTCGGTAATGCGGCATTTTTGTCAGGCTCATCTCGCAGGCGTACGAGACTGGATGCAGCACAACAAGCGAAGGGTGAGCGCGAACACCCGTCTGTCCGCAGGCTTTCGATCGGTCAGTGTCGTCGACCGGGCGAGGTCTTCTTTAGATGTCTAGATTGGAAGCTGAACCGTAAACGTCGATCCCTGATTCGGTTCGCTTTTTACCCTGACCGATCCGCCGAGCAATTCGATGAAGACCTTCACGATGTGAAGACCGAGTCCGACCCCACCGTGCACGCGAGTAGATGAGCTGTCGGCTTGGCGGAACTTTTCAAAGATGATGGAAAGAGCCTCCTTTGGAATACCAATGCCGGTGTCTGTCACTTCAATCTCTAAATGTTTTTTGTCGGTTCCCAGCCTGGCAGTGACATCGACAGTGCCCTCGTCGGTAAACTTTATCGCA
>DASQUN010000263.1:0-4962 GCA_035641275.1 Candidatus Udaeobacter sp.
CTGCTCTCCAACGAAGCCATTGACGAAGCGGCCGCCGCGAATCTCCCCTCTCGCTTCTAGGCGCCGGTAAATAGCGAGCAGGCTTCGCCAGGACGGCGCAGAGGTTTCACGGGCGAGCAAGTCTCGGAATACCACTCCGTAGCGCCGTAAGAGTTGCCATGCCCGGTGTTCTGCCACTTCGTCGCTTCCACGCGGTGGCGCATTGGCCTTGTCCCGCCATAACGACCACCGCCCCACCGGCATCAACCGTTCCGGCGCTCGTCCGCCGCTGATGACTCGTAAGCCGCGGCGTCTTCCGCCCCTCTTGACGTCAGGCGTCAGCAGAACGCGCAGCCCCGCGATGCCATCTCCGCTAGCGAATCCGTGCGCGACGAGTTGCCATAAAGCCTCTTCGGCCTTGACTTTCAGTAAGCCGGTGCCGCGGGCAATATCGGCGAGAAAAGAGGCTCCCCGTTGCTCTAGATAGCGACCGACCTCACGCGCCATCGGGCTTAAACTGCCGGCTTCCTCCCATGACGGGACAATGCCTTCAAGAAAGAACTCCAACTCCTCCCGCAAGAGAAAGGCAATCGGTGCGGTCCGGGTCGGCATCAGCACCCTACGGAGTCGGCGGGACTTGACGTTGACTTCGTCCGCTTCCGGCAGCTCGGCATTCAGCCGCAATCGGCCCCACGTAATCACCCCCCCAAGGCAGAGATGCTCGAGATCCGATGGATCATAGTCCTTTACTCGCGCAGGCAAGACATGTTGTTCCCACGCCGGCGCCGGCAACTCTAAACCTTGCAGTTGGCGGATCGCTTCCAGAACGCCATCGCGGCCGCGCATTCGGCTCTCGGGCGCTACGTGTTGCCAAACACAAAGGAACTTCGTGAAGTCCGCCGCCGAAACAGGTTCGATCTCCTTGCGCATGCGCCCGAGGGTCAGCCGGTGGATGCGCGCGAGCAAGGCGCGCTCACACCATTCGACTTCGGCGCTGCTGATGCCGCTTGTGGTAAATTGTCCGCGTAGCACCACTCCGGCCGTTTCGAGCCCGACCAGAGCAGCCTCGATCTTAGCCGCTGCCAAGCCCAGCTTTTCCGACAACACACCAACCGTAGTCGGGCCTAACACATCGAGCCAACCGGCGATGATCCGGCGCAACGCTTCTTCTTCCGACACCGCTTCGGTGTGAAAGCCGAGTGGCAATGCTACCGGGGGTTCCGCTTTACCTTGCGGAACGACGATGCGCACAAGGTCCCAACGCTCGGCAGCGACGTAGGCGCGCCGCATCGGCTGCTCGGCGCGCGGTTGCCAGACCAAAACCGTTGCGCGCCCGCCATGGATCAAAGCCTCGGCCCAGTCGCGCCAGTCTGACTGCTCCGCCACCGGCAAGAGGTAGATTCCCAGAAGCAGGTCATGCAGCTCGTCCGCATTGCGCACGTCGGGCCAGGCCTGGCGGCAAACTTCCTCGATCGCCGCCGGGTCCAGGGCTCCCAACTCGCGGCTCAATGCCGGATCGAGCCGCCGCAACGAGACGGCCCGTGCGCGCCTTTCCTCCAGCGGAGCATCGTCCAAAAAGGCATAGGGATTGGCATTGAGGATCTCGTGAGCCATGGGCGCAGGTGCGGGCGTATCGATCGCGACGGTTCGGATCTGCCCGCTGTCCAGCAACGCGAGGATTTCCAATAGTCCGTCCAAATCCATCGCCTCGTGCAGACAGTCATGCAGCGTTTCGTTCACCAGGGGGTGATCGGGGGGCTCCAGCAGTCCCGGGTGGTTGTCCTGGCACATGAGCTGCTCGGGAAAAACCGCGGCCAACAAATCCTCGGCGCGCATGCGCTGCAGCGCGACGGGGACTTTCTTTCCACCGCTGTGCCGCATCAACGCCAATGCGCGCGTGGCGTTCCAACGCCACCGGTTGGTGAAAAAAGGCGAAGCCAAAACGGCCTGCGTCAATTCGCGCTCCAGAATGGCGGCGCGAAGCATCTGGAAAACATCAGCGATCGGAAACGAGTGCTGTTCGACCAGAGACAGCACGATACCATCGTCGGTGGCGGCCGCCTGCAACTCGCGGTCAAAGCTTACGCAAAAGCGCTTTCTCAGGGCCATGCCCCAGGCTCGGTTAATCTTCCCGCCCCAGGGCGAATGAATCACCAGCTGCATGCCTCCGGCTTCGTCGAAAAATCGCTCCGCGACAATTTGATCCTGTGTCGGCACACAGCCCAAGAGCGCGTGAGTTTCCTTGACGTATTGGACCATTTGCGCAGCGCCGGCGTCGGGAATGCCGGTCTCCTGCCTCAACCAGGCGGCGGCGGCAGCCTCATCCGCCAAACGAGCCGCCACTTCTTTTCGCACTTCTGACACCGCCGCCGATAATTCGCGCGTGCGCGCCGGCGCCTCGCCTAACCAAAAGGGAATGCTCGGCGGCAAGCCTTGGGCGTCTTCGACCCAAACTTTTCCGGAGCTCACCCGGCGAATGCGCCAGGAACGATTGCCCAGGAGAAAAATATCTCCCGCCAAACTCTCAATCGCAAAGTCTTCATTGACTTTGCCGACCAAGCTCTCATCGGGGAACTGAATCACGTCATAATCAGCCGTGTCGGGAATCGCCCCTCCATTGGTAATGGCGATGAGACGCGCGCCCCGGCGCGGGCGCAAGACGCCATTGATCCGATCCCGATGCAGATAGGCGCTGCGCCGCCCCTTGCGGGTAGATATCCCTTCAGAGAGCATTTGCAGCACCGCTTCGAACTCTTCCGCGGTGACATTGCGGTACGGATAGGCCCTGCGAACCAGCTGCCAAAGAGACGCTTCGCGGATTCCCGGATCGGCGAAATGCTTCTTTCCTTCTTTTCCTTGATTGCTGGACGCGGCAACACTCGCCACGGTCGCGACCATCTGCTGGGCCAGGATGTCCAGCGGCTTCTCCGGAATCGTGAGTCGGTCCAACTGCCCATCGCGCACCGCACGAATGCCGGCCCCGCACTGCAGCAGATCGTCGCGAGTCAGCGGATAGAAGATTCCCTTGGGAACGGCGCCGAGCCAGTGTCCGGAGCGGCCCACCCGCTGCAGCAAGACGTTTAGAGTTCGCGGCGAACCGATATGGCACACGACATCGACATGGCCAATATCGATGCCGAGCTCCAAGGACGCTGTGGCCACGACCACCGGGATCGCCCCTGATTTGAGTTTTTCCTCGACGTCGAGGCGGGCCCGCCGCGAAAGGCTGCCATGGTGCGCGCCCACTTTATCTTCGCCGAGTCTTTCACTGAGTTGGTGAGCGACCCGCTCCACCAGCCGGCGCGTGTTTACGAAAACGAGCGTGGTTCGATGGTTCTTTACCTGTGCGACAATCTTGTCATAGATGTCATTCCAGACATCGTGTGTAACCATCGCGCCCAATTCTTGATCCGGAAGCTCGATCTGCAGATCCAAATCTCGTTGATGTCCGGCGTCAACAATGTCACAGTCCGGTTGGCCGTTGGGCGCAATATGTTCCGTCCCAACCAGCAGCCGAGCCACTTCTTCAATCGGCTTTTGCGTGGCACTGAGACCGATACGCTGGAGCGGTCGTTCCGTGAGCTCTTGCAGCCGCTCGAGGGACAGCGCTAAATGCGCGCCGCGCTTGTCTTGGGCGACGGCATGGATCTCATCCACAATCACCGTCTCGGTATTTTTCAGAAACCGGCGACTGCGTTCAGCGGTCAGCAGAATATAGAGCGACTCCGGCGTGGTGATGAGAATGTGCGGAGGATGGCGTACCATCGATTGCCGCTCGTGGGCGGGCGTATCGCCCGAACGGACGGCGACTCGGATGCCCGGAAGAAGAAGGCCTTCGAAATCGGCTAATCGATAGATCTCCGCCAGCGGCGCTTGAAGGTTTCTCGCAATGTCATTGCCCAGAGCCTTTAAAGGAGAAACATAGACGACATGTGTCTTCGCCTCGAGCCCTCCGCTCAACGCTCGCTGGATCAAGCGGTCAATGGACCAAAGAAAAGCGGCTAATGTCTTCCCTGACCCCGTCGGAGCAGCGATCAGCGTCGAGTTGCCCGAAGCGATCGATTGCCAACCCCTTTCCTGGGGCGGGGTAGGCTTCTCGAAGCGCTCAACAAACCAGCGCCAAACTAACGGGTGAAATTTAATGTCCAAGGATCTTTCTCAGCAAGAAACCACTGTGTTTAAGACGAACACTTAGAAAATGGCGAGTCGGATGAATTCGAGTCATGTAGCACACTATGGTGGCGGTTCTTGTGCGTGGCAGAAGAGTATCCCCGATTTAGAAGATTGTGTCAGAATAGCGAAAACGCCGTATCGGTTGACCTCTCTTGTCATTTCGAGCCGTAGCGAGAAATCTTAGATCCCTCGCATTCTCTCGGGATGACCAACGGGTGGTCTGCAACATTGCAACAGAGTCTCCAGTTCAGTAAGGGATATCCCGCTATCCTTACTGATTCCCGGCTCACTTCGAGGGCGGAGCGGCGCTTCTGATCGGTATCCCCCTTTTCTCAAGCTCCTCGACTACGGCTTTAGCACCGGGATTGCCCTGGTTCGCCAACTCGGCGGTTTTGGTTATGAGCGACTGAAGCTGACTTTGCATCTTCTGTAACTCTTGCATAGGCGCTTCGAGGTTAGACTTCAACGCACCCAGGTTGGTCCGCTCAAAGACGAGCTGTACGGTTTGGAAAGCGAACCAGATAAGCAGGGAGATAATCGTGAATATCAGCGGGAGACTCGAGCCGCGTGCTTCCCGGGGCTCGGCTGCAACCTCTTGATCTCGCATTTCGTTCAATTGTGGCGATGCGTTTTCCACGAGTGTCACTTGCTGCTTCCGCCGCGGCCAGGATTGGCGCCAAAGCTGATGCCCTGGGAGGCAAGCAGACTTTTAAGCTGTTCGTCGTTGTTTTTTAGGGCGACGCTCGCCAAAACCGTTACGATTTCCCGCTGCAATCCCTCCAATTGCATGCCCTGGCTGACGAGCTGTTG
>DASQUN010000264.1:0-7626 GCA_035641275.1 Candidatus Udaeobacter sp.
GCCGCGATCATCGACGTCGTGGTCGTCTTACCGTGACTTCCAGCGACCGCCACTCCGTACTTCATGCGCATCAGCTCCGCGAGCATTTCCGCCCGTGGGATGACGGGGATCTGGCGACGACGCGCCTCGAGAACTTCCGGATTCGAGTATTTGACCGCTGTGGAAATGACGACCACCGAAGCATGCGCCGAGAGATTCTCTTCTTCGTGACCCACGAACACTTGCGCTCCGAGCGAGCGAAGCCGCCGGGTCGCGTCGCTTTCGTAGAGATCCGAACCGCTCACCACGTATCCCAGATTCAACAACACCTCCGCGATACCACTCATGCCAATGCCGCCGATACCGACAAAATGAATTCGGTGCTTTTTCTGCAACATGAATTTCCGATCACCGTCCGCCATCAACCGCGCAGTAAGCCGTAACACTCATCGACGATCCGCACTGATGCTTCGGCCTTTCCCAGTGCCCGCGCCGCGGCTCCCATCGCAACAATCCGCGCCGGGTCAGATACATAGCTGCGGACCCGTGCCGCCAAAACTTCCCCGTCCAGTTCTTGATCGAGGATCATCTCTGCCGCGTCGCGATCCTGAAGCGCTTCGGCATTCCGTCGCTGATGGTCGTAGATGGCATAGGGATAGGGCACGAGAATCGCGGCCTTGCCAAAGGCCGTAAGTTCGGCGACGGTGGTGGCGCCCGCGCGGCACAGCACCAGGTCGGCTTTGACATAGGCCTCATCCATCTTGTCGATGAACGGCGTGACCTCCGCTTCGAAGGGCAGTGAATCATAGGCTCTCTTAATCGCGGCAAAGTCGGTCTGCCCTGTCTGGTGCGTCACCTGAAGCCTCGGTGCCAAATCGGTGAGTCTGCCGAGCGCGTCGACAACGGCGACGTTGAGCCTGTGCGCCCCCGCACTTCCGCCGAAGACCAGCAAGGTGAACTTTTGATTCTTCTTAACGTCCGGCAGTCTCCGCCAGCGCACCGGATTGCCCGTTTCCAGTACCTTGGCACCGGGCAAATAGCGGGCGGTTTGGTGATACGAAGTGAAGACGCGATCCATCAGCCGCGCCAGAATCCTGTTCGTGAAACCCGGATAGAGATTCTGTTCCATGATCGCGCAGCGCACACGTTTCATTTTTCCCGCCAGAAGCAGCGGGCCGGAGGCGTAGCCGCCGAGGCCGATAATGAAATCCGGGTCAAACCGGCTGACGATGCCGAAGGACTGAACCAGACTTGCCGGAACGCCGTAAAGCGCGTCTACTAAGCCACGCACGCCGCGGCCCTTGAGCCCTTTGACCGTGATCGTCTCAAGCTTGAATCCTTCCCTCGGAAGCACCCGCGCTTCAATTCCCTGCTCAGTTCCCACAAACAAAATTTCCGTCATGGCGTCTCGTTGTTGAAACTCGCGAGCCACGGCCAGTCCTGGGAACAAGTGCCCACCGGTTCCCCCACCGGCCAGGATCACGCGCATTTTTTAGATTCTCCTGCGCGAGAGACCCAGTAAAATTCCCGCCTCCATTAGATTGATCACCATGGCCGATCCACCGTAGCTGATAAAGGGTAGCACCAGTCCCTTGGTCGGCATCAAACCCATCACGACACCCATGTGAATGAGGGCTTGAAGCCCCAACAGAACGGTCAAACCGAAAGCCAAATACTGTTCAAAGGGCTCTTCGATCCTCGCGGCCAGGCGCAGACCGCGCAGGATAATTACCCCAAAGAGCGCCAGCACAAGCAGGGATCCCAGCAAACCCAGCTCTTCGCCAATTACCGAAAAGACAAAATCGGTGTGAGCTTCCGGAAGATAAAAAAGTTTTTGGCGGCTTTCGCCTAAGCCCCGCCCCCATAACTCTCCGGAGCCAAAGGCAATGAGCGATTGAATCACTTGGAAGCCGCTGCTCGAAGCCTCGCGCCACGGATCCATGAAGGTCATCAGACGGCGCAAGCGGTATTCCGCTTTCAACATCACATAGATCAATAAAGGCAACGCCATCAGACCCGTAGCCAGGAGGTGGTGCACCCGGGCTCCGCCGATGAAAAGCATCAAGTACAACAGCATGACCAGAATCAGGGCCGTCCCGAAATCGGGCTCCAGCAACAGAACTCCCAGGAACATTCCTGCCACGATCAAGTGCGGCAACACCCCAAGAGAGAAAGTTTGAATCTTCTCTTCTTTCCTAGCCATCGAGTGCGCGAGATAAAATACGACCGCGAGCTTCGCCAGCTCGCCCGGTTGAAAAGCAAAACCGGGCAACATCAACCAACGTCGGGCGCCGCCGCGAGCTATGCCGATACCGGGGATCAAAACCAGGACCAAGACGATGAACGTCAGGCCCAAGAGCGGGTAGGCCAGCCGACGGTAGGTCGTCGCAGGCAACAACGAACAAGTGATCAGCGCTATGAGACCCGCTCCTACCGCGATAAGCTGCTTACGAAAGAAAAAGGTTCCGTCGGTGAACCGCTCCTGGGAATATAGATAACTCGTGCTGAGCACCATGGTGATCCCGATCGCCAATAGCGCGGCGACGGCGAGCAGCAGCCATTTATCGACCGCGAATCCGTCCCTCATAAGGCTTGGACTAAGTTCTTAAAGATTTGCCCTCGCTCTGCGTAATTGCGAAACATGTCGAAACTCGAACAGGCGGGTGACAACAGAACCACGTCTCCCGGTTGCGCATGGGCAAACGAATCGCGCACCGCGGCTTCCATGTCTTCCACAGTTACGGTTTCGGTGAGAGCGCCGAGAGCATGGGCGATGATTTCTTTGGCTTGGCCAAACAGCACCAAACGGCGCACTTTGCGTTGGATCTCGTTCCGCAGCACACCGTAATCACCGCCCTTGTCTACCCCGCCGGCGAGGAGAATGACCGGCGCGGAAAAACTCGCCAGCGATTTCACGACGGCACCGACATTGGTTCCTTTGGAATCGTTGTAGTAACGAACCCCGTCCTTCTCCCGAACGAATTCAAGGCGATGTTCGAGACCGGGGAATTCCTCAAGCGCCCGCTGGATCACCGGCGCGCTTAGACCGGCCGATTTCGCGCTGGCAATGGCAGCCATTATGTTTTCCACATTGTGAACCCCTTGGATCTTGAGCCGATCCAAGGGGAATTTTTCTTCGCTGGAGCCGTTGCGCCAAATGAGCTCATCGGAAGCAACAAAAACTCCCTCCTCGACTTCAGAAAAACCGAAGGAGATCACCCGCGCCCGAACACGCTTTCTGATTTCCCAGACCCACGGATCGTCGCGGTTAAGGATGGCGACGTCTTTTTCGGTCTGGGCTTCAAAAATTCTCTCCTTGGCTCGACGATAGGCGGCAAAATCCGGGTACCGATCGAGATGGTCTTCCGTGAGATTGAGTAATACCGAAATGCGCGGCCGAAACTCCTTGATCCATTCCAACTGAAAACTGCTGACCTCGACCACTCCCCACTCCCAATCACCGGACACGAAGCTGATGAGCGGAGTGCCTATGTTGCCGCCGACAAAGACTTTGGTGCCGTTGGCCTTCAACATTTCGCCAACCAGAGTCGTGGTCGTGCTCTTTCCGTTGGTGCCGGTGATGGCGATGAGAGGCGCCCCCAGAAAATGATAGGCAAGTTCGATTTCACTGACGATCTTGATATTTCGACGATTCGCTCGGTGAAGCAAGGTGTTCTCCGCTGGAACCCCCGGACTGGGAACAACGAAATCCACGCCTTCGAGCCACGCTTGGTCCTCACCCCCTAAAAGGTATTGAATGGGCAGTTCTCTGAGACTTTCCATTCCGTGTTTCAGATGCTGTTCCGATCGGAGGTCAGTCACCCGCACCTTCGCCCCATGTTCGGCAAGAAAACGGGCGCATTCCATGCCTGTACGCGCCAGGCCTAAAACCAAAACCTCTTTGCCCTTGAGCTCCATGCGTCGTCGCCGTTTTCATCTAAGCTTTAGTGTGCTCAACCCGATCACGGCGCAGATAAATGAGATGATCCAGAAACGCACGATGATTTGCGGCTCCTTCCAACCTTTGAGCTCATAGTGGTGATGAATCGGCGCCATTAGAAACACCCGCTTGCGCCTGAGCTTGTACGAGACAACTTGAAAGATAACCGACAACGCCTCGACCACAAAGAGGCCTCCGACGATGATCAGCAAGATCTCGTTCTTGGTCATCACAGCGACGATCCCCAGCGCCGCGCCCAAGGCCAGAGATCCGACATCTCCCATGAACATTTGGGCCGGATAGGCGTTGTACCAGAGGAATCCTAGACCCGCCGCGACAATTGCTGCACAGAAGACCATCAGCTCCCCCGTTCCAGCAACGTAAGGGATCTGAAGATACTCAGCGTATTTTAAATTCCCGGTGAGGTAAGCGATGATCGCATAAGTACCGGCGGCGATCATGACGGGTCCGATCGCCAAACCATCAAGCCCGTCGGTCAGATTAACGGCATTGGAAGCGCCAACGATCACCAACATTGCAAACGGAACGTACAAGAGTCCCAGATCGGGACGAATGTTCTTCATGAACGGGACACCCATCTCCGTGCTGAACTTGGGATAGACGTAGAGTCCGATCGCAACGATAAAGGCAACGGCAAATTGACCGAATAATTTGGCCCTGGGCGGCAATCCTTTGCTGTTCTTTCGGGTGAGTTTCAAATAGTCGTCCTGAAAGCCGACCACACCGAAGCCAACCGTGCCTCCGAGCGCCAGCAAGACGTAGGGGTTGCCGATGTCCGCCAAAAGAATCGTCGCGAGCGCGAGCGCCAGGATGATGAGCGTACCACCCATGGTGGGCGTTCCGGCTTTAGTGGAATGAGAAGCAGGGCCGTCGTCACGGATCTGCTGGCCGATCTGCATCTTTGTGAGCGAGCGGATCAACCACGGCCCGAAGAGAAAGGACACCAGGAGCGCCGTCAGCGCCGCCATCGCGGCGCGAAACGTGATGTAACGAAACACGTTAAACCCCGAGTAAGTTGTATGCAGCGGGAAGAGAAGGTAATAAAGCAAACCCGTTCTCCTCACTCCTCAGCCTTTCAATTCCCTTAGGACCCGTTCCATCTGCATGCCGCGCGATCCTTTAAAGAGCAGCCAGTCGCCTCTTCTAACGCACCTTCGGAGCTGGCAGGCAATATCGCGATGGTCTTTGCCGATCAGGATCCGTTCGGATGGCATACCGCCTTGAAGCGCTCCCTTTCTGACTTGAGTTGACTGAGGCCCTAATAAATAAAGACGGTCGAGGCGGGCTTCCGAGACTCGCCTGCCAAGCCGCAGGTGCTGCCGCCGGCTCTGTTTTCCCAGTTCAAACATGTCGCCCAGCACGGCTGTCCGTTCGCCGCGGCATTCGATTTCGGCCAGGGTCTTGACGGCCGCTTCCATCGAAGCTGGATTGGCATTATAGGCATCGTTGATGATTCCGATTCCGCGCCAATTCTCGATCTCCATCCGCATCGGAAACGGTCTCGCGCTCTCGAGTCCCCGGCGAATGGCGGCAAGACTGACCCCGAATCCATAAGTCAGGGCTGCGGCGCCAACGGCATTGGCGATGTTGTGACGACCCAGGAAATTCAAACGGACTGGAATTCGTTGACGACCGGCGCGCAGCGATAACAGCGTTCCCTTGGCACCGAGGGATTGCCATGACTCGGCTCGGACTTGACCGCGGCTGCCGTAGGTTATTTTCCGGCCTTGGAATTTAGCTCCGAGCCGGCGCACCCAGGGATCATCAAAGTTGACCGCAACGGTTCCGCCGCGCCGAACCGACCGGTACAACGCTCCTTTTTCTCGCGCGACTCCGGCCAAGCTATTCAGCCCCTCGAGGTGAGCCGCCGCCACCGATGTAATCATTCCCAGGTCGGGATCGGCGATCTCGGCGAGCCGCTGAATCTCGCCTGGATGGTTCGTTCCGAGTTCGAGGATCGCGACCGCATGGCGCTGCCGCAGTCGCAGGAGCGTCAGCGGCAAACCCACCAGGTTGTTAAGATTTCCTTCCGTCTTGAGAACCCTCCCCCGCAGGGGTTTGCGGTTAAAGGACGCGCTTTCGAGAATCGCCGCCACCATTTCCTTGGTCGTGGTCTTGCCGTTGGAACCCGTAATGGCTAACACCTTCGACCCCATCCTTTCGCGTCGAAAATGGGCCAGATCTCCTAACGCCTGAAGTGTGTCGTTGACCCTGACGAGCGTCGCACCCTGCAAAGCCGATCCGCCGAAATCGCGATGAACTATGACGCAGCGAGCGCCGCGGCGTACCGCGTCGCCAACGAACCGATGCCCATCCAGCCTGTTGCCTTTCAGCGCGACAAAAACGGACCCCTTTTTGGCTTTGCTCGAATCGGTCACGACTTCGCCGAATTTCTTTTGTCTTCCCTCACGTATGAGTCTGCCGCCCGTTGACTTCAGGATTTGGTCTATGCTCCACGCCATTCTCCAATCCGCTAAGGCCGTTCGATGCGCCGCAATTCTTCCCGTGCGACTTCCCGATCATCAAAATGAATTTTCTTCGCTCCGAGGATTTGGTAATCCTCGTGACCCTTCCCAGCGATCAAAACGATATCGCCTGGCCGGGCCGTCCTGAGCGCGGTTCGAATCGCTTGTCGTCGATCCGCTTCGATCCAATAGCCACGGCGAGTTTCTGGTTCCGAGTTTCGAATTTCTTTGGAAACCGGAGATTCGGAAGCTGGAACCCGCCACTCGGCAAGACCGCTTTCCCGTACTCCCACCTCGATCTCGCGTAAGATCGCCAGTGGGTCCTCCGTGCGCGGGTTGTCCGAGGTCAGGAACACGAGATCGCTTAACCGCGCGGCGATTTCTCCCATCAATGGCCGCTTTCCCCGATCCCGATCGCCGCCGCAGCCGAACACTGTCAGGACTTTGCCTTGACTCAGCGGCCGCACCGCTTCGAGCACTTTCTGCAGCGCATCCGGCGTATGCGCGTAATCGACCACAATCGAAATGTCGAGATCGTTCTCCACTTTTTCCAATCTTCCGGGAACGGCTATGAGTTGTTGAATGCCCTTGTGTACGGCCTCGGGTAAAAGTCCGAGGGCGAAGCCGGCGCCGATGGCGCCCATGAGGTTCTGCAAGTTGGCCGCGCCGATGAGCCGCGACGAAATATCGAGAGTTTGGCCTTTGACCTGTAGCTTTCCTTTGAGGCCGTAAACATCACTCCGAACGTCCAAGGGATGAATGTCCCAGTGCGCGCCCTCACCGTAGCTCCAGACCTCCAGTCCCTGGTCACGAACTTTGTTAATCAAATCCTTCCCGCGCGGGTCCTCGCCGTAAATGACGGCCGCCTTCAGTGGTTTCGTGCTGCTTTTCAAATAGTCCGTAAAGAGCCGGCTCTTGGCCAAAAAGTAATCTTCCATGTCGGCATGGTAATCGAGATGATCGCGCGAGAGATTCGTAAACACTCCGACGTCAAATTCCAATCCGCGCACACGCTCTTGGGCCAAAGCATGGGAGGACACTTCCATCGTTACTGATTGGGCGCCTGCTTGACGCATGTCAGCCAAGAGCGACTCTAAATCGAGAGACTCAGGCGTCGTGTGATGCGAAGGAAATTCATGCCCCCGGTAACGGTAATTAATCGTGCCGATCACGCCGGGCTCCATGCCAGCCGCAGCGAGCATCGACTCGAGCAGGTAGGTG
>DASQUN010000265.1:0-5124 GCA_035641275.1 Candidatus Udaeobacter sp.
CTCCTCTTTCTTCTTGCAGGAGGGCTCTCCCTCATTTTCGGAATGATGCGGATCGTCAATATGACGCACGGCTCTTACTACTTGCTCGGAGGATACATCGCGCTCACGGTCATCTGGCGCACCGGCTATTTTGCTCTCGCAATCCTCGCGGCCGCTCTGGCCATCGCGATCATCGGCGTGGGCGAGTGGAACGCGTTTCTGAAGCGGCTGAGCGGCCAGGAACTCGGCCAGGTGCTCACCACCATGGGATTCGCTCTGATCTTCCAGGATCTCGCGCTGATCATCTGGGGGGGGTGACCCTTACACGATTCCGGTGCCATCGGTCCTTTCCGGCGCCTTTCAAATCGGTCAGCTTTATTTTCCGGTCTATCGACTCTTCATCATTGCAGTGGCGGCAGTCGTGGCATTGATTCTCTGGCTGGTTCTCGAGCAGACACGTGTTGGCGCCATGATGCGGGCGACTGTGGACGACCCGGAAATGGCGCGCGGAGTTGGGATCAACGTTCATGGAATCTCGATGGCGGTGTTCGCGCTTGGCGCGCTCCTAGCAGCTGTGGCGGGCGTTGTCGCTGGAGGATTCGTGGGAGTTTATCCCGGGGCCGATTTCGAGATTCTCCCTTATGCTTTTGTCGTCGTCATCATTGGCGGCATGGGAAGCCTGAAGGGTGCCCTGATTGGAAGTGTGATGGTCGGGCTTCTCGATAACTTCGGCAAGGCACTGTTTCCTGAATTGTCGTACTTCACGCTGTTCGCTCCAATGGCTGCGATCCTTGCGCTGCGGCCTACGGGCCTTTACGGTCGCGCATGACAAGACCGCCTTTTTTCTCTGGACGGCAGGTGCTGATGCCGGCGATCGCCTTTCTCCTTCTGCTCTCATCGCCGCCGTTTCTCTCCTCGTTCCTGCTTACATTGCTGACTCAGGCATTGATCTACGCGATCCTCGCTATGAGCCTCGACATTATTCTGGGATATACGGGGCTGGCCTCGCTCGGGCATGCCGCGTACTTTGGCCTTGGTGCCTATAGCGTGGGTATCCTGGCCACGCGGTACGGAGCCAGTTTCTGGCTCACGTTGCCGGCCGGCGTTTTTCTCGCGCTGGCGGTGGCCGCGGTCTTTGGTCTGGTGGCGTTGCGCGCCACGGGTGTCTACTTCCTCATGATCACGCTCGCTCTCGGCATGGTCGTCTGGGGACTTGCGCATCGATGGGTCAGATGACTCAAGGCGATAATGGGATTTCCGCAATCCCCCGGCCCGACCTTGGTCTTCCGTGGTCGCTTGCCGATTCCATACCGTTTTACTACTTTGCGCTTGCAGGATTTGTCATCACGTTTTGGATTCTTCGGGTGATGGTGCAGTCCCCTTTTGGCCGGAGTCTCGTGGGAATCAGAGAGAGCGAATCCCGCATGAGAACGCTCGGCTATCACGTGTGGCTCCATAAATACATCGGCTTTGTCATTGCGGGCGGTTTCGGTGGCTTTGGCGGAGTGCTGTGGGCTTACTACAATGGCTTCGTGAGCCCGACGGATCTTCAACTGGCAACTTCGGTGGAGGCGCTTCTCATGGTCGCCTTGGGCGGCCGCGGCACCCTGCTCGGGCCCGCGTTGGGTGCGGGTGTGATCGTCTTGCTGAAAAATCTCGTCTCCGTCTACACGCATCGCTGGCTGTTGATTCTCGGCGTCGTCTACATCGCTACGATCGTGTACGCCCCTGAAGGCATCGTCGGCGCGGCGAGGCTATGGAGGCGGCGGGCGAGAGCCGCCCCGGTACGCTCAGAGCTTGAAGATCAATTTGGAGGGTCAACATGAGCATGAGCAAGAGGTTGATCGTTTTGCTGTTAGCAGTCGTGCCACTGTTCCTAATGGCGCCGCACCGGGCATGGGTACAAAAGACACCTATCAGGATCGGTTTCCTCGCTCCTGTGACCGGCGGCGGCGCTGCAGTCGGAAAAGACATGACCAACGGATTCTCGATGTACCTCGAGGAGATCGGCCATCAGATGGCTGGCCGAAAAGTGGAAGTGATCGTCGAGGACACTCAGGGCCAGCCGGATTTAGCTCTGACCAAGCTCAGGAAGCTGATAGAGAGCGACCAGGTGCATGTTGTGGCGGGCGCGTTCCTCGCTAGCGAGGGCTATGCCCTGGCGCCGAAGATCGATGAGTACAAGATCCCCACCCTTTTTCCCGTGGTATCGGCGGATGACCTCTCGCAGCGCAAGCCGGCCAAGTGGTTGGTGCGGACCGGGTGGACCTCGAGCCAACCGAATCAGCCGTTTGGCGAATACGTTGCCAAGACGCTCGGGTATAAAAGGGTCGTGACGATCGCGATGGATTACGCCTTCGGTTGGGAGCAAGTCGGCGGTTTTCAAAAAACATTCGAAGAAGCCGGCGGCCAGATCGTTCAAAAGCTGTGGCCGCCTCTCGGCACAACTGATTTCGGTCCCTATCTCGCCCAAATCAAACGTGATGCCAACGCCGTCTTCGCGGTGATGGTCGCAGCGTCTTCGCTCAGGTTTCCCAGGCAGTACCAAGATGCGGGACTGAAAGCCAGATTGCCGCTCATCGGAGGCGGCACGACGTTCGACGAGTTCGTTCTTCCTTCGCTGGGCGACGAGGCGATCGGAGCCGACCACCGCGCTCATCTATAGCGCCGCCATCGACACTCCGGCTAACAAGCGCTTCGTCAAGGAATACCGAGCAAAATACGGAAAGGTTCCCTCCTACTACTCGGAGACTTGCTACACGGCGGCACGCTGGATCAATGAAGCGGTCAAGGCAATCGGTGGGAATATTGAGGACAGGGAGAAATTGCTCGCGGCGCTGAAAAAAGTGGAGATCGCCGACGCTCCGCGGGGGCCGATCAAGCTGGATGCTCAAGGCAATCCGGTCCAGAACATCTACATTCGGAAGGTCGAGAGGAAAGGCGGTGAGCTGTGGAACACGGTGATACATACCTTCCCAGCGGTCTCGCAGTTTTGGAAATATAAGCCGGAGGAGTTCTTGAAGCAGCCTGTCTACGATCGGAACTACCCGCCGTGCAAGTATTGTTAACCGGCGGGTTAGGACTGAGTGCTGAGTTCTGAGGACTGAGCTAGTACAGTCTCTTACTCGGCCCCAGTCTCATTGCTTAGTTCCTATGCGCGCTGAAAGCCCACAAGCTATGGCTGAGCCAGCCACTCTCGCTCTGAGCCTCACGGACGTCTCGAAAGCTTTCGAGGGACTGCGGGCCGTCGACGGCGTGAGCCTGGCCGTCGCAGCGGGCGAGCGCCGAGCCCTCATCGGTCCGAACGGCGCCGGAAAGACAACGCTGTTCAGCCTGATCAGTGGAGAGACCCATCCGACAAAAGGAGAAATCACTCTCTTTGGCAGAAACGTGACGCGCTTACCTCCCCACCGCCGCGCCGCGTTGGGACTGGCGAGGACCTATCAGATCACCAATCTCTTCCCTCGCCTTACCGTGTTGGAGAACTGTCTTTTCGCAGTCCAAGCTCTAACTCCCGCGAAGCTTCACCTTCATCGCGCGCGCTCTCGCTATACGGCTCATTTTGCTCGGGCTCGCGCTGCGCTGGAAACCGTCGGGCTTCACAGAAGGGAGAACGAGATCGTTCGCGACCTCTCTCACGGTGAGCAACGCCAGCTTGAAATCGCGCTGGCGCTGGCCGGAGAGCCGAAGCTCCTCCTGCTGGATGAGCCGACTGCGGGGCTGTCGCCGGCGGAGTCTCATATGATGACCGCTCTGCTTAAAAAGCTCGATTCCGCCATTACACTATTGGTCATCGAGCACGACATGGATGTCGCCTTCGAGCTGACCGACAGAATCACGGTCCTGCACTATGGGAAGGTCATAGCCGACGGCCTCAGCCACGAGGTCAAATCCAACCCGGTCGTGCAGGAGATCTATCTCGGCACCGCTCTGGAGCAGGCGTGATGCTACAAGTAAAAGAAATCCATACTTACTACGGTGACAGCCATATTCTCCAAGGGGTGTCCTTCAAATTGGAAAAGGGCAGCGTTGTAGGGCTTCTGGGGCGGAACGGCATGGGGAAAACTACGGTCATCCGCTCCATCATCGGTTTCACTCCACCCCGCCGGGGACAGGTACTCTTTAAGGAGCAAGATATTACCGCCTGGTCCTCGAACCATGTAATCAACGTCGGTCTCGGGTTGGTGCCGCAGGGACGTCGCGTCTTCCCCTCTCTCACTGTGCTTGAGAACCTCACCGTGGCTAATAGGCGGAACGGCGGCCCGTGGACAGTCGAGCGCGTGATGGAGCTCTTCCCGCGTCTTCGTGAGCGACGTGAGATCCGCGCGGGCAAGCTCTCCGGCGGCGAGCAGCAGATGCTGGCAATTGCCCGCGCGCTGATGACCAATCCGGAGCTTTTGTTGATGGATGAGCCGACCGAGGGCTTGGCGCCGCTGCTGGTTCGCGAAGTGGGCCGCGTCATTGAGAATCTCAAGTCCGGAGGATTGTCGATTCTTCTCGTCGAGCAGAATCTACCGCTCGCGCTCCGCCTATCTGACCACGTGCACATCCTCTCGCGGGGCCGCATCGTACATTCCTCGTCGCCCCAGGCTCTGTGGGAGAATGAAGAGATCAAGAAGCGGTATCTGGGACTATAGTGTGGTGTCTGTTAAATTCATTTCGTCATTGCGGTCAACCGCCCGCGAAAGCGAAGGGCGAGCCGGACTCCAGGAAATACAAGCATGCTGGATTCCGCCTTCCGCAGGAATATTCATCATCGGTGAGGCTCATCCTTGACGATGAAAGCTGGACCGAAGGGCGAGGCTGGAGGCCGCAGGCGTAGAGCCCTAGAAGTTGTGTCAGGCCCGGACCGTTGGAATAAGTAGCGAACGGGGTTGGCAGGGTGGCCATTGAGGTAGAGACCCATCGGCTGCGGCCGGAAGCCTTGCCCCGAGGTCCACTTTCGGGGGAATGACAATGCGGATGAGGCCGATTTCTTGATCGAATTCTGAAACCCGACAGAGAACTCTTAGATGAAACGAATCGGCATCATTGGGGTTGGGCTGCTCGGGAGTGCAGTAGCCACACGCCTGCTCCAGGCGAAGTTTGAAGTGAAAGGCTATGATACTCGCCTGGAGCAGCTTAAGGCCCTTCAATCCCATGGAC
>DASQUN010000266.1:0-3358 GCA_035641275.1 Candidatus Udaeobacter sp.
AATTCGAGATTTCGAAACACGAAAAGCGGCCTGCCTGTCTAGTTTTTGAAGCTCCTCGCGAATGATTCGCTCGACTGTCTCAAGAGGCAGGCTGCTGTAACCGAGAGGCTCGTGGTATTTCACTTTGCGCGCGGCACGCGGGCCGGACGCAACGAAACGCAATGCAGGACTCCATCGTGTCACGCCCCATGAGCCGCGGGTTTCTGGTGATTCCATTTCGTTCAGCTTCTCCGCCGCATGAAGCAGCAGATGCTTGGGTGTGCGAGGTCGAAATACGATGTCGTACCAAAGAAACTCGCGGTAATATAATTCGTAGGTGGATCCCTCGCGTTCTCTCACTGTCTCCAGGATCCGGTGACCTCTGGCGAGAATGTTCCGAGTGAAATGATCAAGCGGGAATCGGGCGGAGATTACTGAGAGACGCTCCGCCGGCCACTCACGGATTTCGGCAGAGCCACTTTGAACCCGAGAGATCTTTTCCAGCAGCCTTCGGTACTTCTCTTCCCAAAGGTGACGGTACCGTTGCGGCCCGTAAAGCAAACCAGGCATTTCGGAGAGGAGCGCTTCGGTTGCAATCTGCCACCGCTGGGCGGCGGGCACACAGGCGATCTGCGCGGCGAGTGGAGAGGTTTCCAGCGACTCAAATGCGCGTACGGTTAGATCAAACTGAACTGCCTCAAGAGAAGTAAACTCATAAAAATCGCCCGCTTCTGCCGCCGCCTGTAAAGCCCGCGTATGCTGACGAGACGTGGTGGGATTCAAAAGCGCCCAGATCGCCAATAAGCCGTCGGTGTCATAGTGATCGTTCGTTACCAAGGCAAAGTCGGATAGGTCTATCCAGGAGACCGGGGAGACTAGAAACCGAAGAACTATATCTAAGCTGAGATCCGCCTTAAACAGTGCCGGTGTGGTGTTGCCCGGCCAGTGACTTAGTTGCAGCCCGGCTCCGCATTTGTTGCCATCAATGACAATTTTATCAATGTGCTCCAGGTCAGGAGTATACTGACGAAATATCATGAAAACCTCGATGGGTGTGAGCTCGAAAACGCTCGCTGCTATGGAACCAGAACCTGCTTCATCCGAGCAATGAACGCCGGCTCGATTTTGAACAGCGCCTGGACGACTCCGTCGATCTCTTCTCCGGAAACCTGCTGGATATCCAGGCTGGCCTTTTTCGCTTCCGCGAGGAATTCCGGATCTTTGAGCGTAGCGGCGAAGGCACTGCGCAATAGTTGAACGCGGGACTTCGGTGTGCCGGGGGACAGAAAATAGGGTCGAGTGATGATTGCGGTATCTTGAATGCCGTGCTTGAGGAGCCGTCGTCCTTCTTCCGTCTTCACATAGTCGTTGGCCAGCGGCACGTTGGGCAGCTCGGGGTGCTTCTTCGGCATGGCCTGCAGGACGACACTGAAATCGCCCGACTCGAGCCCCTTTCGCCAGGTTGTTTTAAACGACTCCCAGGCAAAGCAAGCGCCCGCAAGCTCGCCGCTTTCCGCGGCGAGGCGAATGTCCGCCGTGCCTTTGTAGCCATCTACGACCCTGATCGGCAGACCGAGCGCGGCTTGCAGTACTCTTGCGTTATCGGAGGCTCCTCCTCCGGGGCCGACGCCGCCGAACTTGACCGGCTCTTTTGACGCAAACCATTTTTCCATCGAAGTGATCCCGCTCGCTTTGCTGAGCACGCAAACGTGGTGATCGGAACCGGGAGCGCCGATAAACTCAAACCTCTTGCCATCGAACTCGATGCCTTTCGCGCCCATGATCTGCTGCAAGATCAGTCCTCCGGCGTTGTTGCCGATAATCAGCCCATCCGGTTTCGCCTGATACATGAAATTGGCGTGGATGATGCCGCCGGCGCCGGTCATGTTTTCAATCACGGTCGTTGGGTTGCCGGGGATGTTTTTGCCCAAATGACGCCCGATCGTGCGTGAATAGGCGTCGTAGCCTCCACCGGGTGAAAAAGCGACGATCAGCCGGATCGTCTTGCCCTTATAAAAATTGTCGTCGGCAGCCGTATGACCGACTCGGGCGCCGCAAAGCCACGCTAGTGCCAAAATGGCCACAAGGCATTGTTTGATCATGGCGCCTCCTAGTCTGGTGTCTCTTAAGTTGGATAATTCGAACGTCATTCCGGCCAAGCTGGCGATAGCTAGCGCGAGCCGGAATCCAGGAATATTCATTATCATTTGCGATCACCCTTGGCGATGAAAGCTGGACCGAAGGGCGAGGCTGGAGGCCGCAGACGTAGAGCCGTAGAAGTTCTGTCAGCCCGGACCCATGGAATAAGCAGCGAACGGGGTTGCCAGGGGGGCCATTGAGGAAAAGACCCATCGGCTGCGGCCGGAAACCTTGCCCGAGATCCACTTTCGGAGAATCTCAAGGACTTCTGGATGCCCGCCCTTCGGCTAAGCTCGGGGCTTCCGCGGGCACGACCACGGCAGTCGAGTGAATTATTAAACGAACTTCGGGACGAGGACAATAGAGGATCTAACAATTAATTAAGGGCTACAGTACATTAGAGAAAATTACCGGGTCAACATAGTTACGGCACCACTGGATTCCCATCGGCATTTGAAGCCGTGGAGAGAGGCTTACGAAGCAGCCATGCGTAAACGGATCATGGGCGGTGTTGTATTGGCTTTGAGCAGCGTTCTAGTTCTCGCCATCTTGAACGCCAACTTTCTCGTTCGGCACAACAAAGATTATCTGATCGGCCAGATGGAACAGGCGCTGGAGCGCAAGATTTCCGTGGACCAAATCGAAGTGGCGCTCTGGCCCGTCGGCGCTCGTTTCGTAAATTTTGCCATGGCCGACGATCCGGCCTTTTCCGACGGGGACTTCATGCACGCGAAGGATCTTCGAATAGACTTTCGAGCTCTGCCGTTGTTGCTCGGCCAGCTTCGGTTCAAGAGAATTGTGCTTGAGTCGCCGCTCATCACCATCGTTCGCGATGCCAGAGGCCGATACAACTTCGCGAGCCACGCCGCCAACGGAAAAAACGACCGGGACAGCGCGGATAGCAGCAAGAAAGCATCTGCGGAGAAGCGAAACGGGCGGCTGCTTTTGGTCGCGTGGTTGATCGTTTCCGATGGCACGTTGCGTTATCGCGATCTCAAGAACGGCCGTGAGCTGACGGCAACGCAGATCGACCTGAAAGTAAACGACTTCAAATGGGACGAGCCGTTCGATGCTCAGCTGGACGCTGCAGTCATGGCCGCCAAACAGAACCTGAAGTTCAAGATCCGAGCGGGCCCCATCGCAGGGAATCGCGACTATCGTGACGTCCCCCTCGATGGCGACATGCAGGCTGATGCGCTCAATCTGGGCGAGGTCAATGCCGTCCTGCCACAGTTCAGAA
>DASQUN010000267.1:0-4059 GCA_035641275.1 Candidatus Udaeobacter sp.
GCCCATGCTAACCGAATTGCAAATCGCCTCGCGCAGACCGCCGTCATTACAGGAGCCGGCGCTGCCGCTGCCGCCCAGGCTCATATTGGCAACTTTGATGATGCTCGAGTTGGCCGTGACAAAATCAATACCGCAGATCACTGATGCCCAGCTGCCGCTTCCGGCGTTGTTGAGCACGCGCACCGCCCAAAGCCGCGCACCAGGGGCAACGCCGACAACCCCAATGTCATTGTCCTTCGCGGCAATCGTGCCGGCAACGTGGGTGCCATGGCCGTTGCCATCATTGTAACCTTTGCCGGTGGAACAGTTCTTGCCGCCGACGACGTTTAGGTCGGCGTGATTGTAAATTCCTGTGTCAATAACCGCCACGTCAACATTCACTGAACCCGCGCCATTGCCTGACTGTGTGCTGCTCAGGTCACCATTGATACGGAGGATTCCAGTAGGGATGACCTGCGGCGGTTGCGTGCCCGCGCCACCCCCACCCCCACACGAAGCGCATGGAGGCTTGTCGATGCTCAGGTATCGATCGGCAACGATAGAAAGGATCCGCGGGTCGCTGCGCAGGGCGTTAAGCCGGCCTTGAGGCACGAAAGCTGAAAAGCCATGCAGTGCGTGACGGTAAATATGCCCAAGACCCAAGCCATGGCTAAGCGCCATTTCATTGGCCACCGCGGCGGCGTTTTGGTTCGGTCGCAACTTGATAATATAGTGATCCTGAATTATTGCATCATCAGCGCCGCCCACCAGTCCGGGTGATCCGATCCAGCCACAAAAAAAGATTAGAGTCAGCGCCAGTCTTGCAAACCTCCGCTGCGCCGCTTCGGGTAAATTGCTCTTCACTTGCATTCCATCGATGGGCATCCATTTCTCCTCTCGAGCTTCTGATATATCGTGTGCTTCCTGGAGCTCTTTTAAATTCTTTGCGCCGAACAAAAGGTCATCGGCATTAAGCACGGCCTATGCCAGCAATCCTGATCTTCCCTGCGGTTTCTAAAATCTCCCTCGAATCCGGATGAGTACCTATCCGGCTCGCCGCAGGGACGCCCGAAAGGAGCGGACGCACTGACAGAGCTGACGCAGCCGCCACATCTGGACTATACTTCGTGGGGCCGAGCTGCTCTCGGACGCTCAACTTGGTGCCGAGACACAAATTTCGGGAGCAGACACCTTGAGTTCTTTTCACCAAACGGTGCCCTTGAATGACGGGGGTTTTCTCGAATACTGTGAAACTCAAGTTTCGAAGTTGGACAGTAGTGTCCCGATAAATATCGTCTACGTGCGCGTAGAGAGCTGGATTTCGGGTTTTGGGAGGGACCATGAAGACCATCGATGTCGTTGATGCCGATTCGCATGTCATGGAGGTCGCGGCGACCTGGGATTACTTGGACGAAGAGTTCCGGGACCGCCGGCCAATAGCAGTGCAGGCGAAGGGGTTGCCTACCATGTCCCAGATGGATTCCTTTTGGTTGATCGATGGACAGATCCATCCGCGCGTATGGGGCAGGGGAACCACCATTAGCGGGACGCCGCTTGAGATGACTTTTGCTCGCAGCAAGCCTTTCAGTGTGGCCAGTCAAGGGCTGACGGACATTGACGCTCGGCTTCGAGATCTGGACGCGTTCGGCATCGAAATTCAGGTGCTCTTCTCCTCCATCCTATTCCACCGTCTCACCGAAGATCCCCGATTCGAAGCGGCGCTGATGCGAAGCTATAATACTTGGATGGCGCGGACGTGCGGGCAGCGACCGCAGCGCCTCAAGTGGGCTGCAGTAATCCCGTTGCGCGATACGGAGGCGTGTGTCGCTGAGGTCCGACGGGCACGTGAGCTAGGGGCAGTGGGCCTGATGATTGGCGGGACCGCCGGAGACAAGCTACTTCACCATCGAGACCTGAACGCCTTTTTCTCTGCCGCCTGTGATGTCAACCTTCCTGTCTGTGTTCACACGGGGTGGAGCCACCCAGGGTTGACGCAGACTTGCGAGGATCCTTATGCGGCCTTGCTGCTGAGTTTCACGCTGCCCGTGCTTATGGCCTTCTTCAGCCTGACGGCAGGTGGGGTACTCGACCGCTTCCCACAGCTGCGGGTGGCTTTCTTAGAGGCAGGATCAGAATGGATCCCCTACATGGTAGGACGTATGGATCATTATCACTCGGTAATTCGAACACTGAGCTGGGGCCCGTATTCGAAAAAGCGTCCAAGCGATTACCTAGGCGAAGGGCGGCTCTATGTAACCTGTGAGGCAGAGGAACCACTCTTGCCAAACGTCCTTGAACTCGTAGGCGAGAATCACGTCATGATCGAGGGGGACATGCCTCATGCAGAGGCCCGCGACACTGGCATAGAAGAGCTTCGGAAACGGGCAGACATCACGGAGACGGCGAAACAAAGGATACTGCGACATAATGCCATCGCTTTTTACCAGCTCTCATGAACCCTGCCGAAACTGGAACAGGTGGTGCTGAAGGTATCGAGGCAACGCGATCAACCCCTGCGACTTGTCTATAACTGATGGGCAGCCGCTAAATCAGGGAATCTTTCCGTTTTCATAATCCATCCAGACCTTCCGGTTGCCGATGAATGTCACTCTGCGGCTAGGGATCGTCAGTTATTTCGACATTTCGGAAATTCTCGAAACGTGGAAGTTCCGCCAGGAACGTGGGGTACGGCAGCTTTCCTGCTGTTTTATCGGACACGATCACGATCACGAGCCACGAGCACGGTCTTTCTCCGCTTCACGCTCACGAGCACGAGTCACGAGCACATCTTTTCATTCCTCGCCTTCAGTTTTGACCATCTTTACGATGTTATGGTGAGGAGCTAGTATTCTCATATGAGAAAGAGAACGGATCGGAGGAAGCGAGATGGCGTCGGGCAAATTGATTGAACGGCCGGGCCGGGTTCGAAAGAGTGCGCTGCGGGACAGCCGAGAAACAGACGTCGTCAGGAGCACGGTGAATCTCCAGAGAACGCCCGCAGGATCCATCACCGTTTGGGTCGAAGCGCCGGACGGTGTCGCCGGCGGCATCGAACTCGACTCGCTCGACCAGAGAAATCCGAATGCGCGCGGATTTGTGTCCTGGGCGAAAGAGCAGCTCGGGAGGAACAAGGCGAAACGCGGCGCCAACGTCGAGCTGGAGCCGAGAAACGAGGGCACCTTCCTCAGGGTAAAATCCCAACGGCATTCCGGAGCACTCAATCTCGATGAGATCGAAGTGGATACGCGGTTCCTTCGCTGGGCAAAGGCCTGCCTGCGTCCGCCGGCACGCAAACGCCGCCCAGTTCGCGAGTGGGCGTGATTCCCGCCGCGAGCACACGTTACACGATCACGAACACGTCTTTTCGTTCCTCTGCTTTCATCCTTCATCCTTTCGCCTTTATCCTTTCTGCGCGACCACGAGCACGGCAGTTTTCCGACTACGAGCACCTCCTTTATCCTTTTGCCCTTATCCATTAAAAAGTTCCTTCCGTCTCTACCTGCCCCCTAAATTCTCCTCTTGCTCCGTGCAGCCCCTATCCATTAATATGCCGCTCATTTTAGCGGTTAATTGGGCGGAGCCACATTGAGACTTTACTGCGACATGAACATTTATAATCGATGTTTCGATGATCAAAGCCAGCTGAGAATCAGACTCGAAACTGCCGCTATTGAAGGTATCTTTGAATTCGCAGAGGCAGGAACATTCGAGCTGGTTTGGTCGTTCATGCTGGATTACGAAAACAGCCTTAGTCCTCACGAGGATAGAAAGGAATGGGTGGAGTTGTCATCACGACTCTGTAGCCATAAAATAAGCCCGTCGCCCCGAATCCTTGCATTGGCTAGAGGGCTCGCCAAGAGCGTCAAGATCAAGCCGAGGGATGCTTTGCATCTCGCCTGTGCAGAAACCGGGGAAGCCGACTATTTCGTTACTTGCGATGATCATCTTATTCGCATGTTCCAAAGGCGGAGGCAGACTGCGAAGTTCAGAATGAGGGCTATTAATCCTGTGGAGTTCATTACGAAAGAAGGTGAGGCGCATGGCGAAAGTTAAGAGCGACCGTGATCTTGTGGATAGTGG
>DASQUN010000268.1:0-5775 GCA_035641275.1 Candidatus Udaeobacter sp.
CGTTTGACGCCGGTTGTTTTCGCCGGCCGCGTCGTCAATCCTCGCTTGTGCGAATTGCAACTGGACGGCTGTGCGATCTTTGGTCTCGGACAAGCGCTGTTTGAAGAGATGACTTACAATGATTCCGGTCAACTGATCAACCCAAACCTGGGCGACTACAACATCCCCTCTTTTGAGGATATCGCTGGGCAAATGGACTCCTGCGCGCTGGAACACGCCGGCTCCGAGGAACTCCACGGCATCGGCGAGACCTTATTGCCGCCGGTCATGGCGGCTATCGGCAACGCTGTTTACAACGCGGTGGGGACCCGTATTCACGACCTCCCGCTCACTGCCGAAAAAGTGTTACGGGAGCTGGGTCGCCGGCGCGCCGCGCGGCGGCAATAGAATCTCTTCACGCAATCGAGGAAGCGATGAAGCAAATAATCAAACTGAAAGTAAACGGGAGCGAGGAAGAAAAAGCCGTTCATACCCACCATACTTTGCTCGAAGTGTTGCGCGCGGAATTCAAACTGTTTGGCGCGCGCGAAGGTTGCGGCATTGGCATGTGCGGCGCGTGCACAGTGCTTTTAGACGGCAAACCGACCAGCTCATGCATTATGCTTGCCTCCCTGGCCGAGGGCAAAGAGATCATGACCATCGAGGGACTGAGCGAGCCTGGTCAGCTGCATCCTATCCAGCAGGCTTTTATCGATCATAATGCGTTTCAATGTTCCTACTGCACGCCGGGATTTATCCTGAGCACGAAAAGCCTGTTGGCGGAGAATCCGGCGCCAACAGTCGAACAAATCCGCCATTATTTGGCCGGCAACTTATGTCGCTGCGGCAGTTACTACAAGATTCAAGAGGCGGTGCTGGATGCCTCGGCTCGCTTGCGCGGCGACGATCCGGCGAAAGCAAAGGAGCGATAGCGAACTCCGCTTCAAGAAACCAAATGCGGCACCCTATAGATTTTTACGACAGTGGCATCAGAGGAGGAACCATGACGAAACGATTCGTGTTTGTTTTACTTGCAGTCTCTTTAATGAGCGCGGCCGCGCAGGCGGCCCAAGTGGAGGTGTTGAGGCCAAAGGGCAATCTGGAAATCAAGCTCGGCCATCCCTCTTCGATTTCCCTCTACGATCTTCCCGCGGTGTTGACCCATGAACGCCTGAATAGCAACGGCTGGAATACCCGGAGTGTCGAGTTCACGCGCACCGACCTCAACGTTCAGGCGCTGGCGCAGGGAACGGTTCAGATGTCCAACTCGCAGGTTATGGACCCCGTGCGCGCGACTCAAAAGGGCGCCAAGCTCGCCTTTATCATGGAGAACAACGGCGGCGAGTTTGTGATGATCGCCAAGAGCGACATCAAGGGATGCAAGGAGATCGAGGGCAAAAGATTCGCCATCCATGGCGAAGCGGCAACGACCTCGCTTGCGGTCAAACTATGGCTGCTCAACGAATGCAAGGTGAAGCCGAACATGATGGTGATCCCGGGCGGCGAAAATCGCATCGTGGCGCTGCAGAATAATCAGATTGACGCCACTCTGGTCCAGCTTGGCGACTGGCTGAATCTCGATTCCAAGGCGCCGAGCCGATTCCACATTATCAAAACCGGCAACCTTTTTAACATCAGCGGCGCCAGTTTTTGGGCTAATATGGACTGGTTGCGGAAAAACGAAGAGGTCGCGGTCGCTTATGTCGCCGAATTGCTGAAAACATTTCGCGCCGTTCATGCGAATCCTAAAATACTTGAGCCGCTGGTGGCGAAGCATTTGCCCGATATGCCGAAGAACATTATTCCCGCCGCGATCAAGGCTTACATAGAGGTCGTGCGCGCCTGGCCGCAAAATGGCGGCGACACTTCGATCCTCGATGATACGGTCAAGTTTTTCACCGACAATGGCGAGTTGAAGAGCGCCGTGAACACAAAAGAACTTGTCGAGCCGAAAATCCTCGCCGCTGCGCTGAGCAAGGTGGGCAAAGTTCCCGGAGCGCGTTAACAGATGGGTTGTTGGCATTTGCACACGGCAAGATGTCGGCCGGCCGCTCCGAGGTCCAGAAGGAAAGCGCGCACCGAACCGGTGCGCTCGGCAACCGCATGAAAAAAAGCATCGCCCTGGACTGGGGTCTCCGAGGCTCGGTTTTTCTTGTGGCCGTGGGCTCGTGGGAGCTTTTTCTCGGCGCCTCGCAAAACTTTCTTTTGCCGCGATTCACCGAGATCGCAAGCGGTCTTTTTCGCTTGCTGTTTTTTGAAGCCAGATTCTGGGAGGCTCTTTATATCAGCAACCAAGCGTTGATTTTCGGCTTCCTGATATCACTTTTTCTGGGTGTCCCGTTGGGACTCCTTGCCGGACGGTTTCGCTGGGCGGATCGCGTTCTCAATCCCTATGTCGGCGTGCTGCTGGTCATGCCCGTGGCGCCGCTGATCCCCATTGTTATCATTGCGCTGGGCTTGGGGCTCGCCGCGCGACTTTTCATCGTCGTTCTGTTTTCGTTCGTGTTCATCACCGTCAATACACGCGCCGGGGTGCGCAACGTGGAATCATCGCTCATCGAAATGGCGAAATCGTTTGGCGCGAGCGAAGCACAGATCTGGCGCAGGATCGTGATACCCGGCGCGACGCCGGCGATCTTTGCGGGCATGCGAATCGGCCTCGGCCGCGCCATCACCGGCATGGTGATGGTGGAACTCTTGCTCGTGGCCAGCGGACTCGGGCGCCTGCTGTTGGAATTCTCCGGCCGCATGCAGTCCGATCTCGTGTTCGCGACGGTGATCGCGGTTATCATCGAAGCCTTGGCCTTGCTAGCCGCGATGCAAGCCCTGGAAAAGAGAGTCACGCGCTGGGCGCCAGACGTCTCGATCGGATAGGTGCGATAAATGATACGGGTACGCGGATTGAGCAAGGAGTTTGGAACACTCGATAACGGCGGCGGGGTCCAAGCGCTTCGTGACATCGATTTCGAAGTCAATGACAACGAGTTCGTCACCATCATCGGTCCCAGCGGTTGCGGCAAAACCACGTTGTTGCGCATCATCGCCGGGCTGATTCCCTACAATCTGGGGGAAGTTACCATCGACGGCCGGCCCGTCACCGGACCGGGACCGGAACGCGCCGTGGTTTTTCAGAACTTTGCTTTGATGCCTTGGGCCGACGTGCTCACGAACGTAGCCTTTGGGCTCGAGATCCGCGGGAGAACGCCGGAGGAATGCCGAGCCAAAGCGCAGGATCTTATCAAGGTCGTTGGCCTCGATGGCTTCGAGAAGCGCTTGCCCAAAGAACTTTCGGGCGGAATGCAGCAGCGCGTCGGCCTGGCGCGCGCGCTGGCGGTGAACCCACGGATTCTTCTCATGGACGAGCCATTCGGCGCCTTGGATGAACAAACGCGCCGCCTCTTGCAGGAAGAATTGCTGCGCCTTTGGGAGCAGGAACGAAAGACCGTTGTATTCATCACCCACAGCATGGAGGAAGCGGTCATGCTCGGTGATCGGGTTATGCTCATGACTCCACGTCCGGGAAGAGTCAAGGAGATGATCGCGGTCCCCTTGCAAAGGCCCCGGTCGCGAGACGTCGAGAAATCAAGCGCCTTCGTCGACGTGAAGGAATATCTTTGGGAACAGTTGAGAGCGATGCAGGCGGCGGAATAGTGACACAGATGACGGTCACAGAGACGGCAGTAACAGCGCGCGCGGCGAGCGCAACCGGTCTGATGCGCTATCTGCGGCAGTTCGCGCGCGCCCGGTCGCTGGAAGCCGTCGCGCTTCTCGGCGGAGCCGCGCTTTGGGAGAGTCTTGGTTGGGGCCTCGGGTTGCAGTGGTTGCCGCCATTCTCTAAAGTGATGGAAGCGTTGGTGGAATTTGTCAGAAGCGGAGTGATCTTAGCCAATCTCGGATCGAGCTTGATGGCACTGATCGCCGGCTTTGCTCTTGCTCTGGTCTTTGGGCTTGCTTTGGGTGCGCTCATGGGTCGCTATCGCCATATAGAAAGGGCGCTCGATGTCTATGTCCACGCCCTCTTCGTCTGCCCGTCGATTTTGTTCGCGCCGATATTTTTTGCGATTTTTGGCTTGTCCGATGCCGCGCGGGTTGCGATCGTCGTCGTCTACTCCACGTTTGTCATCGTCATCAACACCGCAACTGCGATCCGCACCGCGGACCCCTCGCTGGTTGAAATGGCGTATTCATTCGGCTGCCGCGAGTGCCAGATTTTTACTAGAATCTTGCTGCCGGCCTCTTTGCCTCTGATGTTCGCGGGCATTCGCCTCGGCGTAGGACGCGCGGTCAAGGGAATGATCAACGGCGAGATGCTCATCGCCTTTGTCGGCCTGGGCGCTCTGGCGCAGCGGTACGGCGCCCAGTTTGACGCCGCCAAAGTATTTGCTATTGCGATGATTGTTCTTATAATCGGGCTCGTGAGTAACGCGCTCGTCCAAGCGCTCGATAGTCGTCTAACGAGTTGGGCTGACTAAATCCAAATCGAAAAATAGCGCTTAACCGAAAAAATGAAAAAGCCACTTAATCTAACCGTCAATGGCGAAGAACATCAGATCGAGATCGAGCCGAATCGCCTGCTCCTGCACGTTTTGCGCGACGATCTCGGCCTCACCGGCACGAAGGAAGGTTGCAGTATCGGCGTTTGCGGCGCGTGCAGCTTGATCATCGATGGCCGTGTCGTAAGTTCTTGTTTGACTCTTGCCGTGGCTTGTCAAGGCAAGCATATCGAAACCATCGAAGGGCTCGCGAAGGATGGAAAGCTCCATCCGTTGCAGCAAGCCTTCATTGAGTACGGCGGATTCCAGTGCGGTATCTGCACGCCCGGTCAGATCATGGCTGCCAAAGCGCTTCTCGACGAGAACCCCAAACCGACCGAGGATGAGGTCAAAGAATGGATGTCCGGCAACCTCTGCCGTTGCACCGGCTACTATAAGATTCTCGAATCGGTGATGGCCGTGGTCAACAATAAGATCACCCCGGACTTTCAATTTAGAAAACGCGAGCAACAAGCGAAGATCCAAAGCCTCGACGTCTACAAATCTGTCGCGAAGACGGATTGATTTAGTCACAGTGTCTGGTTTTTCCGGTGGCTTTAGCCCTTCGGTCCTTCTCCCCTTGGAGGCTGTGTCGCAATACCGGACACGTCGTGGCGGTCGGCCCTTCTGTCATTTCGACCACAGGGAGAAATCTAGATCCCTCACGTTCGTTCGGGATGACAACCCGGGGTTCAGGCGATTGCGACACAGTCTCTGACGGGAGAGGAAGTAGAAAGGAGCCAATACAACGTAAACTGATGGCCATCTTAAAGGTGGTCGCACATCGAGCAGGTAAGAGAGTATATCTATGGCAAAACCAGAGAAGTTTTCCGTCGTCGGACACCGTGTTCAGCGCATCGAAGGTTTCGACAAAGTTACCGGCGAATCGAAGTTTATCGGCGATATCCAACTACCCGGCACGCTCTTCGGGCGAGTTTTGAGAAGCCCCTATCCGCACGCGCGCATCCGCCACATCGATACCAGTAAAGCGGCAAAGCTTCGCGGCGTGCGCGCCGTGGTCACGGCGGAAGACACCATCAAACGTCCCTGGGGAGCTTTCTTCGCCGATCAATACATACTTTCCGTCGGCAAAGCCCGCTATGTCGGCGAGGAAGTCGCCGCTGCGGCGGCCATCGATCCCGATATCGCCGACGAGGCCATCGATCTCATTGAAGTGGATTGGGAACCTCTTCCCGGTGTCTTCGACGCCGAGGAGGCAATGAAAGACGACGCGCCACTCGTGCATGATGACAAGCCAAATAAT
>DASQUN010000269.1:0-2212 GCA_035641275.1 Candidatus Udaeobacter sp.
CGGCGAACGGAGAATCTTTTTGTCCGGCATGGCGCCCATTCTTTGCTCGTTGCTAAATTTGTACCCGGCCTGAATACCGCGGCACCGTCTCTAGCGGGAATCTTTCGAATGCCCGTGCGACGTTTCATGATTTTCGATTCCCTGGGCGGATTCTTCTGGGTCGCCACCTTCACGAGCTCGGGCTTGATTTTCAGCGATCAACTTGAGCAGATCGCTGTCCATGCACTGCGTTGGGGCGGTTGGCTGGTCGCAGTCCTGGCCGGAAGTTTGGCAGCTTATGTTTTGTGGAAGTTCATCCAGCGCCGGCGCTTCCTTCGTCGGCTGCGGATTGCGCGGATCGCTCCGAAAGAACTAATGGACAAACTCACGGCCGGAGAAAACATTTCAATCGTGGACTTGCGCCAGCCCTTTGATATCGAGGCCTTTCCTCAGATGATCCCGGGCGCGCTTCGTATAGCTATGGAAGAGATTGAACACCGCCACGGAGAGATTCCCCGGGATCGCGACGTCGTCCTCTACTGCTCGTGACCCAACGAAGCGACCAGCGCCCGGGTGGCGCTGCTGCTGCGAGCCAAAGGAATCACCAGGGTGCGCCCGCTCGAAGGCGGGATCGATGCCTGGCTAGCGCACAATTTCCCATTTGCTACCGAAAACCTCGTCAAGAAACCCGTTGTTTTCTGAGAGAAGGTGGCCGTTATTGTCCTTGACAACTGACAGGCATCGCCGGTCCCATGAACTCAGCTTAGTCCGGGTCTCTGTGGTGAGATCGATTGTATGAAACGTAAAACCCAGACGAGCACGATACACGAGCGTGGGCGTGGCTTTCGATCGGCTTGACATTGAAGCTTGAACTTGGAACCTGGAACATGAATGTTAACCCTCGTTAAGGAGACGTTCGTGATCAAGCGTCGAGTCGTTGACATAACCACAAACTGGCTTAGCGCGCTCTTGCTGCTAAGCGCGGTCGAATGTTTTGCCGCCGCTGCGCCGGCGACGATTCGACAACTAGCCCTCTATCAGGGCGCCGACCGGGAAAAAATCCTGATCGAGGGAGCGAGGAAAGAAGGCGCGGTTACCCTCTATGGCTCCCACACCTGGTATCGCACGATGGCCAAGGAGTTCGAGAAAAAGTATCCGTTCATCAAGGTGACCGAGTATCGCACCGATGGGCGGACCTTGATCAGGCGGGCGTTGGAAGAAATCCGCGCCGGCCAATACATCGCCGATGTGGTAGCCACCACCGGCGAGCAGATGGATTTAATGAAGCGCGAGGGAGTCTTTCTCGAACACCATGTGCCGGACGCGCGCAGTTATCCGGAAGACGTCAAGCACAAGGGCAAGAGCGGGTTCTTCTATGTCGGCCACTACGAGACCTACGCGAGCCTGGGTTTCAATACCACGCTGATCCCGCTGGCCGATGCGCCGAAAACCATGCTCGATCTATTGAATCCCAAGTGGAAGGGCAAGATGTCCATCGTCAGCACCACGACGGGAACGCGCTGGATCGGCAACACGCTGGAATCCTTCGGCCGGGAGTATCTGGATAAGCTCGCCGAGCAAGACGTGAAAGTGCAAAACATGTCCGGCGCAGCGCTGGCCGGCCTGGTGGTCTCGGGTGAAGTGCCGCTGTCGCCGACGATCTTCGACGCCAATATCACCCAGGCCAAACAAAAAGGCGCGCCGGTGGAATGGCGCGGGCTCGAACCGGTCGTGACCACGGTTGCGTACGCCGGCCTGACGCTCAAGGCGCCCCATCCTCACGCCGCTTTGCTCTACCTCGATTGGTTACACTCCAAGGAAGGTCAGCAGATGATCATGAAGGGCGGGCTCTGGTCCCCCCGCGAGGACATCGGATCATTGGCGCAAAAATTTAAAAAGTCCTACATCGACGAAAAATACGGCGTCGAAGAAGCGGAAAAAAAATACGCTGAGTGGGACAAGTTGATGCAGCAACTGTTCATCCGAAGAAAATAAGCCAATGCTCCCCCTAAGGTTTGACATCATCGGTGTTTTCCTACATGGAGGAGTTGCAGAGACCCGTTAACGCAGGCGTCCGCAAGCGATGGAACGAAGACCCTAGCGTGGCATAGCCGCAAGCAAAAGGATCGGAATATTTCCCGCAAAGACGCAAAGGCGCAAAGGAAAAAATATTTCCGACCTTGGCGTCTTAGCGCCTTAGCGGGAGAAAATCTTTGTTTTCATGAGCTTCGGC
>DASQUN010000270.1:0-6779 GCA_035641275.1 Candidatus Udaeobacter sp.
AAGGAAGATAGATTCGAGTGAAACCCCCCGTAGCGAGAATTACCGCCCGTGCGGCGAAAGAATCGACTCTTCCCGCTCTAAGACCAAGGCCGATCGCTCCGACACAGGTCCCGCCGTCGACCGCCAGCGAGGTTACATACCATTCTTCAAATGATGGGATTTGCGCGCGCTGAAACTGCTCGTGAAGTACCTGCAGGACGATGTGCCCAGTTCGATCATCCGCGTAGCAAGTGCGATTCCGGCCGTTTGACCCGAAACGCCGCCGATCCAATCGTCCTTCTTTGTCCCGGTTAAAGGGAACCCCCATTCGCTCGAGCCAAATGATTTCTTTGGAAGCTTGGGCGGCGAGGCTCCGGACAATTTCAGGCTCACAAAGGCCGTCCCCCGCAAGAAGGGTATCTTCAGCAAAGCTGTCTGGAGAATCGTCTTTGCCGAGCGGAGCGTTGAGACCGCCCTGAGCGACTCCTGAGTTGGTTCTCAAGGGATGGACTTTTGTGAGTAGGGCGACATTCGCTCCCGCATGTTTTGCGGCTATGGCTGCTCTCAGCCCAGAAGCTCCACCACCGATAACTAACACGTCAAATTCTTGCATCTAAGTTCTGCTTTTTCCGTATGTTGTTTATATAACAGACTGTTCCCGGAAGCGTCAAGGAAGTTGGAGAATGCAGAAAACGGTAGCACCTCTGACTCCCTCTGCCAGCCGTCTACTGAATTATTCCTTCTCCGGGATTCCCGGCTCGGTCATCCGCCAGGGGTCGAGGATCTTGGAAAGTTTCTCTGGTGGCAGAACCTTGTGCTCGAGCGCTACTTCCCTGACGGTCTTGCCGGTGGTGAAAGACTCTTTGGCGATGTTTGCCGCGGCGTCATAGCCGATCACCGGCGCCAGAGATGTGACCATGGCCAGGCTCTTTTCGATCAGTTCTTCACAATGCTCCTTGTTTGCTTCGATGCCAACGACACACTTCTCGGTGAAGGCCTTGGTCACGCTGGCGCTGAAAGAGATTGATTCTAGCAGGCGAAGCGCCATGATCGGCATCATCACGTTAAGTTCAAAGTTTCCGGCCTGGCCGCAGATGGTAATCGTCGCATCGCTGCCGACGACATGGGCGGCGACCTGAAGCACCGCCTCGCACATCACCGGATTGACTTTACCCGGCATGATCGAAGAACCAGGCTGCGTGTCCGGCAGCCCGATCTCACCAATTCCACAGCGGGGACCTGAAGAGAGCCAGCGCAGATCATTGGCAATCTTGGTCAGGCTCACGGCCAGAGTCTTTAGGCTGCCGCTTACTTGCACTACGGCATCCTTGGCGGCTTGGGCCTCAAAATGATTTGCGGCCTCACGGAAAGGCAGTTCGGTCATCTGAGAAATCTTCTTGATAGTTCGAGAAGGAAACTCAGGGTGCGTGTTGATCCCTGTGCCGACCGCCGTGCCGCCCAGAGCGAGCTCCTCCAGACCGCTGGCAGCGGACCCGATGCGCTCGATGTTGAGCTCGATCTGACGAGCATAGCCGCTAAATTCTTGCCCTAGGCGGATCGGCGTAGCGTCCGCCAGGTGGGTCCGGCCGATCTTCACAATCCGGTCAAACTCTCTAGCCTTTGCTATGAGCGCCTGGTGCAACCCCCGAAGCGCCGGCAGCAGGTCGCGGTGGATCGCTTCAAGCGCCGAGATATGGATCGCCGTCGGGATAACGTCATTGCTGGACTGGCTCATGTTTACATGGTCGTTGGGATGAACCTCCTTGCTTCCTCTCTGTTTCCCTAGAAGTTCCAGTGCACGGTTGGCGATGACCTCGTTCGCGTTCATGTTGGTGGAGGTGCCGGAGCCGGTCTGAAAGATATCGACCACGAATTCTCTATCCAGTTTTCCCTCCATCACTTCGCTGGCTGCCTTCCGGATCACTTCCGCGATCTTCGGATCCAGCAGTTCCAACTCCTGATTGGCCGAGGCGGCCGCGTGCTTGATGATAGCGAGCGCCCGAATGAATTTGGCCGGAAAGCCGATGCCACTGATGGGGAAATTCTCCACCGCCCTTTGCGTCTGAGCGCCATAGTAAGCGCTCTTCGGCACCTTAACCTCGCCCATGGAGTCTCGTTCAATCCGGTATTCTTGACCAGCCATTTTTGCTTCCTCCTAATTATCCTTTAGCGATTTCTGTGACCGGAAGCAAAGGGAGGCGAGGTGGGAAGTCGGCAATTCTTGTTCTTTACTTCCTCGATTTTTGGTTGAAGGTGGCTAGCGTCCTGGAACTAGAGTTCGTTTACGAAACTAGCAGTCCGACTCCGTCATTCTGCCGAAAGTGGACCTCGGGGCAAGGCTTCCGGCTGCAGCCGATGGGTCTTTGCCTCAATGGCCACCCTGCCAAGCCCGTTCGCTGTTATTCCAAGGGTCCGGGCCCGACAGAACTTCTACCTCTGCGTCTGCGGCCTCCAGCCTCGCCCTTCGGGGCCGCTTTCATTGCCCGGAATGACGATTAAATTATGTACGAACTTCTGAGACACGACACTAGTGTGGTGTCTGTTAAGTCCGTTGAATAATTCGAACGTCATTCCGGCCAAGCTCAAAGATGTCTGGATGCCAGTCCTTCGGCTAAGCTGGACATGCTTACGCGGGCATGACGACGGAAGTCGAGTGACTTATTAGACGAACGTCGGGACCAGGACACTAGCGGGGAGCGTTCTCGTAACAAACGTCCGAGAATACCAAGGAACCTAAAGGTTGCGTTGCAAAACGGATGACCGATCGCTGTCAGCTATTTTGACCGGTAGCGTCACCGTGAACGTAGAACCCTTTCCGCATGCGCTGTAAACTTCGACAGTGCCGCCCAGGAGTTCCGTGAATCTCTTCACAATATAGAGCCCGAGCCCCATACCGCCGAATTGTCGTGTCCCTGAGCTATCGGCTTGTTGGAATATGTTGAAAATCGTTGGGAGCGCTTCGCTGCGGATTCCGACGCCGGTGTCGCTCACCTCGAGTTCGAGCGAGCGTTCCGATTTTCCACCGTTCGATGCCCTCGCTCCCACTCCTGAGCCTTGAGCGTTGGCCGTGGCGCCGTTGCTGTTTGACATGCTGAGTTTTGCCGAGACCGTCACCCGGCCGTGTTCAGTGAACTTAATTGCGTTGTGAATCAAATTTTCCAGGATGTGCTTAAGTTTTTTGGAATCAGTCTCGATGGTCGGTAAATCCGCGGCATAGTTCCAAATGAGCTCGAGTTCTTTCCTTGCGGGCACTCGGCAATTGGCTTTGATCTCATCGAGAAACATGGCGGTGTTCACGGTTTCGCTCGCGATGATTTGTTGCTCCGCCTCCAATGAGGTAGCGTTCAAAACGCTGTCGATCATCATCAGAAGCTCCGTCGTTTCATACTCGACTTTCTTCAGCGCATCCTGCTGCTCGGGTTGAATCGGCCCTAAGGTTTCCTCGTGAAGTAGACGCGTATAGCCCATGATGATGTTGATCGGTGTCCTCAGCTCGTGAGAGATGACGCTAAGGAACTCTGCCTTAACTTTGTTGGCCTTTTCCAACTCGGCGGTCTTCTGTTCTAGTTCCTGAACCTTTTGTCTGACCCTCTCGTAGAGATCGCTATTTTCGATGGCCACGGCGATCTGGTCCGCGAGAGCCTCCAGGAGTTGGGTCTCGGCCGGACTGAGCTTCCGAGGCGCTCTGCCGACGCAAGCCAAAGTCCCCAAATTTTTCAGTCTGCCCTTTATTGGAAAGACGCCGAAAAAGTGATAGCCAAATCCGCCGGAGGTTTTGGTTCGGCTGAGCTGCTGATACTGAGGATCGCTCTGGACGTCTTCAAAGATCAGCGGCTTTCCGGACTCCGCCACTTTGCCTACTATGCCTTGTCCTTTTTTGAAGGAACGGGCTGCAGTGAAACCAGCCGGGTCGCTCTCAAACTCGGCGGCGAGAAGCAGCTCGTCTCTGTTGTCATTGTAAATATGGATTTGTGTCGCATCGAAGCGAAATATGTCGGTGATTTTCTCAATCGCCGCGCGAAGGATTTGATCGAGATTCAGCGACCGACTTACGACGGCCGCCACCGAGTGGAGAGCGGATAGCATCTGGTTACCTTCCTTCAATGCCGCATTGGTCTGCTCCAGCTTGTCCCTGGAAGATTTGAGATCGTAGAAAAGCTCGCGGTTCTCCAGTGTGATACTCATCTGTCGGGCGATCGTGGTGAGGTGATCCCTCTGAGCTTCGTCAAAATACCCCAAGTTGCGACTGGCGATGTGTATGACCCCATAAACTTCGTTGTGCACATGGAGTGGAAGGATGGCACAGGAGCGAAGGCCCAATTGTAATTGAAACTTACCCTTTAGCCGTGACTCCGAAGCCAGATCCGGTGCAATGATCGGTTGGCCATATTTAAAGACCCATTCCAAAGCTCCTCCTGCCGGCACCGCTTCGACTCGCTTGAGATAGTCGTCCGAGAAGCCTCGGTGATCAATAATTGGCAAGGCCCCGGCTTCCTTATCCCAGACTCGCAAGAGCGCGGCGTCGGCCCCGGTTGCTTCCATAAGTCTATCGATGATTCCGCCCATCATTTCTCTTGTCGACGCCACGGGGGCAATGGGGGTCAGAGCGGCATAAAGGCCGCCGAGTTGCTTCAATGATCTTGCCAGGTACTGGGTCGTTTTCTCCAGTTCTGCATTGGAATGGCCAATCTCTTCAAAGAGCCGGGCGTTCTCTAAAGCCAGGGCGGCTTGATCTGCAAATGTTTGCAGCAAGGCAGCTTCACTGTCGGAGTAGGTCCGCCCGGTTCGGTCCGCGAGCGTGAGCGCGCCGATGAGCTTTTCGTGCGCGCGGAGCGGCACGGCGATCATAGAGCGGTTGCCGGACCGAATTTGGTACTCACGCATTTCGTCGCTGAGAGCGATCTCGGGATCGTTCAGCGTATCGCGAGACCAGATCGGTCTCCCTTCGACGACAGCCCGGCTGGTGAGCCCCATACCCGAGGGCATGGCGCGCCCGGCGGAAGTTTGGGAAAAAACCTCGCCGGACGATGCCAGGTGGTGAAACGAACTATCGCTCTGGACGAGCCGGAGGGTCGAGCCCTGGACGCCGAAGAGCTCGCGGACGCTCGTCACAATGCGCTCTCCTACAGCCGTCATATCCAGGGTCTCTGTAAGGGACCGCGCTACTCGTGCTAGCTCCTCCGCTTCGCATCTCCGGCGCTCCGTCTCTTGGTAGAGGCGGGCGTTTTCAATTGCGATGGCTGCTTGGCCCGCCAGCGTGTTCAGAAACTCGATCTCTTGATTGGTGAATTCATGCTCCTCTTTCGTGTAAAGGCCAAGGACCCCGAGCTGTTCCTCCTTGGCAGAGAGGGGCACTCCGAGATAGGAAGTGAGACCGTATTTCCTCGCGAAATCAGCGGGGTGAGCGCTGTCTCTCTCAACATTCAGAATCTTTAGAGGTTTCTGGCTTTCAAACACTTTGTCGGCGAGAGTCATTTGGCCGGCTTTGACGTGCGCCCGCCACTCGTTCTCGCCGAGGTTCCAACAGCTAGCCGCAGCCAATCTCCCGCCCTCCATCAGCCTGACAGTAGAAGCAGTGATTGACGGCACGAATTTGGGAATGATTCTTTGCAGGACCGCCAAAGTCGCATTCAGGTCTAAGGTTGAGCTGATGGCCTTGTCAATCTCGTGCAGCGCCTGGATGCGCTCCAAATTAAGCTGGGTCTCTTCGTAGAGTCGGGCCTTCTGAACGGCGATCCCCGTCTGACTTCCAATGGTTTGAAACAGACGTACCTCTTCGGGCTTAAACTTGCGCGCGGTGCGGCTTCCGAGCTGGATGATTCCTAAGACTTGGTCTTCAGTGCGGATGGGGATTATGACCGCCGACTGAATTGCTTCTCGCTTGAACGTACGCAGTCTGTCACAACCCTGGACGTCTTCTTCGGTATAAGGCTCCTTGAGGGTGAGCGCTCGAAGGGCTAGTCTGCCGGTTGTTCCATCGGTTGTCCTCTGGGAATGTGATGGTAGATTTTGCGGATCACGATATCCCCGACTGGCTACGGGTTCCAGGAAGCCGCCAGTTTTATCGAGGAGCCGGACGACAGCCAAGTCGAAAGCGCCGACCGAAAGAGCCTTGTCGAGAATTTTTTCCAGGACTGCTTTATGATCAATGGAACCCAGAATAATTTGGTTGATTTCATATAAATTTTTGAGTTCGTGATAGTGAGCCTGCAGGGCGGCATCCGCTTGCTGTTTCGCTTCACGCAGTCTAGTTTCCTCTAAAGATCGTTTCACGGCTTCTCCCAGCCGCGTCATTCTGTCCTTGAGGATGTAGTCGGCCGCACCCTGCTTGATGCGCTCCACCGCCGCCTCTTCGCTGATGGTGCCCGTGACCACGATGAAAGGAATGTCTAGCCCGGACTCCTTCAATAGCTCTAACGCGTGCGACGCGCCAAACTGAGGCAACATGTGATCTGCCAAAATCACATCGGGCGCCGCCGCCAATTCGGCAAGATATTCCGCTTCCGTCTCCACGCGCTTCACTTTAGGCTCGAAGCCGGCGCGGGTTAGCTCGTAGACCATGAGCTCGGCGTCAGCGGGTCGATCTTCAACGATCAAAACGCGGAGCGGTGTGGACATGGTCCCTCGTTACCTATTGGGCTAGAGTCTGGTTAACCAGTAGCCAATAGAGACCTAGCTGTCGAACAGCCTCGGTGAACTGTTCAAAGTCTATGGGCTTGACGATGTAACTATTGACGCCCCATTGATAGCTTTCGATCATATCCCGCTCTTCTCGCGACGAGGTCAGCATGACTACGGGT
>DASQUN010000271.1:0-15459 GCA_035641275.1 Candidatus Udaeobacter sp.
GATCTAGATTTCCTTGGATGCCCACCACATCGTGTCCCAAGCACTCCTAGGCCGTATCGAGATTGACCCGCCAGTCCACTCCGATAATGTCCCCGCCGGCGACGCGAAGGGAGGGGAGAAATCCGCCGGTGCCGGTGCTGAAGTGGATGACTGGAATGCCGGGAGTCAAGCCTGCAATCGTGGCGCGCGTATGGGGAAGAACGAATCTCTGGTAGTCGTCGGGAGACAAACAGCCCGCCCAACTATCGAAGAGCTGCACGGCTTCTACACCCGCTGCGATCTGAGCGTTGAGATATTTAGCGATGAGGGAAGAAAGGCGCTCCATCAAAGCACGCCAGGCCCCAGGATCGGAATATATAACCCGCTTCGTTTTGAGATAGTTGCGGGAGCCGCCGCCCTCGATCAGGTAGGAGGCGAGAGTAAAGGGTGCTCCCGCGAATCCGATCAGTGGCACCTTGCCGTTGAGCGCGGCGCAAGTCTTGCGCACGGCTTCGAATACAAAGGAAAGGGCTTGTTCCGGCTCGAACTCCACAAGCTGTTCGACGCTGGTCCGGTTGCGAATCTGGCTATGAATCAGGGGACCATCGTCTTTGGTATACTCGAGTCCCACGCCCATGGGCTCCAGAAGAAGCAGGATGTCAGCGAAGAGAATCGCAGCGTCCACTCCCAAACGCTCGACCGGCGTTACGGTGATCTCCGCGGCGAGGTCGGGTCTCTTGCACAGTTCGAGAAAATCACGCTGCGCTCGAAGCTTGCGGTATTCTTCCATGTACCGGCCGGCCTGGCGCATGAGCCAAACCGGCGTGTAAGGAGTTTTTTCGCGCCGGCAGGCGGCAAGAAACGGAGCCTTGTTGGTATAAATCGTCTCAGCGTTGCTCAAAGTTGTAAAACATTAAGGAGCTTTGCCGGCAAAATCAACCTCGGCGCGTGCGAGGAGTCGCCGTGCCAATGGATGCTTCACCGTATTTGTGACGCAGCTCGTCAATGCCTTGATAAAGCTTCTCCCACGAGGCACGCTTTTGGCGGTCGAAAAGCGGTTCCTGCCAGCCCGTGCTTTGCAGAGCGCTGGCGCTAACGCCCAATAGCCGGATGGCTCGCCCAGCGGACAGATTCTGTCGCAACAGATCGCTCATCGCCTCAAAAATCTCGCGATCAAAGCACGTCGGCGAAGACAGCGTGCGCGATCGTGTAAGGGTATGAAAATTCGTGTAACGAATTTTCAGTGTGAGACAGCGGGCGTAGAGTTTGTCGCGGCGTAATCTGCCGCCGATTTCCTCCACCAACTCCCAGAGAACCTCCTCTATGTTCTCTCTGGCTTTGAGCGGCTTATCCAATGTCGTTTCATGGCCTATGGAGTGGTCATGAGTTCGTCCGGTGTGTCCGTCTTCAATGAGATCGAGATAACGCCGTGCCAGGTCATCCTGTTTCAACAGATCGCCAATGATTTTGATACCGCGCTGCAACATGGTTTTGTGGGTTTTCGGGCCGATGCCGGGAATCATTTCAACGGCCAGGGGGGAGAGAAAATCCTCTTCGGCGCCCTTTGGCACGTAGATGAGCCCGTGAGGCTTCGCGAGCGTGGCGGCGATCTTGGCCACCATTCGACTCGCCGAGAGTCCCCCAGAAGCGGGAAGACCGAGTTCGCTTCGGATGCGTCGGATAATTCGGTCAGCTGTCTTGAGCGGCGGGCCAAAAAGTCTTTCGGTTCCCTCAAGATCGACGATCCCTTCGTCGATAGAGATCGCATCAACCTTCGGTGAAAACTGCTTGAGAATCGCAAACACTTCATGGGAAAACTCGCTATACGCTCGTCGGCGGTTTGGCAGAAAAATTCCCTGTGGGCAAAGTTTCCTGGCCTGAAATCCGGGCATGGCCGAATGAACCCCGAATTTGCGCGCTTCATACGACGCCGAAGTCACGATGCCCCGTCCCTTGCGTCCGCCGACAATCACCGGCTTGCCGCGTAAACTCGGGTCGAGGACCTGCTCCACCGAGGCGAAGAAGGCATCCATATCGATGTGAAGGTAGCAGCCCATGGTCGCAGGCTCGCTAGGCGAGGCCATCGTATAGTGAGGCGTGGGCGCACGCAACTGGAATGAGCGGTCAAAGGAAAAGGAAGCTGCCGCGCGGCCATCTCAATCGCGTCTTGCGCCCCGGGCGGCGGAAAAGAATACCGCAAGGAGCGTAAAAAGATTGACGATATGAACCGTGTGATTGAAAGAGCGGACAAAGATATCCGGTGAAGCGCCCCAGCTTTCCGGCGACTCAATCTGAAGCGGAGATAAACCCGCAGCAGTGAGACCATGGGTGAACAAGGTTGCCGAGAGAGCGACGCCCATCGCTCCCCCGGTCCGGGCGGCAGTCGTGTTCATTCCCGAGGCAGTTCCAACTTTATCTCTGGAGACGGCGCCCAATATCGCGCTCTGGTTTGGCGAATTGAAGACCGCCCAACCGAGCCCGGACAAAACCAAGGGAAAGAGGATGCGCGGGATCGAAGAATCCGGACCCAATGAAGCGATGAGAAATTGTGCGATGACGATCAGGCCGGAACCCACCGTGCAGAGAAGGCGGGAGCCCAGACGATCGGATAGCGAGCCTGCAATTGGCGCGACCATAACGATCATTACCGAGTTCGCGATGAGGATCCAACCCATTTGCGACGGCGAGAAATGGAGGATGTTCTGGAGATAGAATGGCATGAGAAAACTGATGGCCGACTGTGTGGATGTTATAAAAAAAAGACTGAACATCGAGGCGGTAAAAATTCGATTGCGAAACAGTGAGAAACTCAAGATCGGGTCACGGGCCCGCAACTCAACCAAGACCAACAGCGCGAACGCCGCGAGAGAGAGGCCCATTGCGCTCACAACGGTGAAGTCCATCCACCCAGAGTGTGGAAGCTGATTCATGCCGTAGATAAAAAAACTGTTAGTCAACATCAGTAAAAGGGCGCCGGGAAAATCGACCGATCCTCCCTTTACATTATCCTTGCTTTCTTCCAATAGTTTCCACGCCAAATAGGCGCCCCAGATTCCCACCGGCAGATTGATATAAAAAATCCAACGCCAACTGATGGCGTCGATTAAGAAACCTCCGAGCGTCGGACCCGTTAAAAAACCGACGTGAAACGCCATGGATGCAAACCCCAGCGCCTTGCCGCGTTGGCCGCTTGGAACGGCAATGGAAACGATGGCTCTCCCGTTGGCCGCGATCATCGCTCCGCCGGCGGCTTGCAAGGCCCGAAATAAAATGAGTTGGGCCGCGGATTGAGAAGCCCCACAAAGAGCGGAACTCAGGACAAAGAATAGGAATCCTCCCGCGTAGATTCGCCGGCGTCCGAACAAATCTCCTAGACGTCCAACGGTGATAACCAAACCGATGAGCGTAAGATCGTAAATAAGGAGAACCCACTGGATCGTGCTTAGACTCGTGTTGAAGCGATGTGTCAACGTCGGCAAGGCTACCAAAAGCGCGCGCTGGTCTAAGCCGACGATGAATTGTCCCACGCAAACGTTAAGGAGTATCAGCCTCGCATGTCTTTGGCTATGAGACAGTTTACCGCCGGACTCCATGGGTCGTGGAACTCTTCTTTCCGCTAGAATGATGAGACGCTGCTCGACCGCGGCGAAGAAAGCCTGCTTGTTTGTGGAAGTGTCAACAGAAAGAGATTTGCGCGTTCTTCCGTTGAGGCGTGCTTATCTTATCGTGGCGATAGATAGGCTTCAACGGTCGAGAAGGTTAAGGTTGGACGGGTAGGCAACAAAGAGGGGACCAAAGGACTCTAAAAAGACTTCCGTGAGAGGGACTCCTTTAGTTCTTTCTGCAGCTTTTCTTTGGCTCGCTTGCGGCTGTCGTTCTTCTTGCTCTTGATGATCTTGCCCGGCGGGGGAAGTTCTTTTCTCACACGCGCCAGCCCTGGAGGAATTCTTTTGCTTCGATTCTTGGGTGAGGCGGTCAATGGAGCGTCTCCGCCCAGCCTTCGTTCGCCACAGTCGGATCGCCCTGGCCAAAGAGCAAGGCCTCTCCGTCAGAATCGATCTTGACGCGGTCACCTTCTTTGAACTCGCCTTCGAGAATCTTGACTGCGAGCGGGTCCTGAATCAGACGTTGGATGGTTCGCTTCAACGGGCGAGCCCCGTAAACAGGATCGTAACCCTTCTCCGCAATGAATGCCTTGGCTCGTTCGGTAATCTCGAGGGCAAGCTTTCGGCTCGCCAGATTCTGGCGCAAACGCTGCAGCTGGATCTCGACGATGGACTTGATCTCGTCGCGCCCAAGGTTGTTGAAAATGATAGTCTCATCGATGCGGTTCAGAAACTCTGGTTTAAACGCATCCCGCAGCGCCGCGGTGACAAGGCGTTCCATCTCCTTTCGATCCCGCGCCGCCAGATCCTGGATGTATTGGCTACCGAGATTCGAGGTCATGATGATTACGGTATTTTTGAAATCGACCGTTCTGCCTTGACCGTCGGTCATCCGCCCATCTTCAAGAATCTGCAGAAGCGCATTGAAGACGTCGGGATGAGCCTTCTCGATCTCGTCGAACAGCACGACCGAGTATGGCCGGCGACGCACGGCTTCCGTGAGGTAGCCGCCCTCTTCGTAACCCACGTACCCCGGAGGCGCTCCGATGAGGCGCGAGACGGAGTGCTTCTCCATGAACTCGGACATGTCCAAGCGGACCATGGCCTGTTCGTCGTCGAACAGAAACTCTGCCAGCGCGCGGCAAAGCTCGGTTTTTCCGACGCCAGTCGGACCCAGAAAGATAAATGAACCGATGGGTCGATTCTGATCCTGCAGTCCAGCGCGAGCGCGACGTACCGCGTTTGACACTGCATGGATCGCGCTGTCTTGTCCGACGACGCGGAGTTTCAGACGCTCCTCCATCTTGAGAAGTTTTTGAATCTCGCCTTCGAGCATCTTTGAAACCGGGATGCCAGTCCACTTCGCCACGACCTCGGCCACATCCTCCGCATCGACCTCTTCCTTGAGCATTTTTTGATTCTTCTGCAGTTCGATGAGCTTCTGATTTGCCTGTTCCAGCTCCCGTTGAAGCTGGGTAAGAGTCCCGTAACGCAACTCAGCAGCGCGATTTAGGTCTCCCTGACGTTGAGCTTGCTGTTCTTCAACTCGGGTCGCCTCAATCTTTTCTTTCAGCGAGCGGATACGCTGGATCGAGTCTTTCTCGTTTTTCCAGTGGCCTTTGAGCCCGTTGGAAGTTTCCTTCAAATTATGAATTTCCCGTTCGAGGTTGCCGAGTCTTTCCTTTGATGCTTTGTCCTCTTCCCGTTTGAGAGCTTGCTTCTCAATCTCAAGCTGCAGGATTTTTCGTTCGACCTCATCGATCTCGATCGGCATACTGTCGATCTCGATTCTCAAACGAGAAGCCGCCTCGTCGATCAGATCGATAGCCTTATCGGGCAAAAAGCGATCGCTGATATAACGATGGGACAGGGTCGCCGCGCCGATGATGGCGCCATCGGTAATGCGGACGCCGTGGTGGACCTCGTATTTTTCCTTTAGGCCACGCAGGATGGCGATCGTGTCTTCCACGGAGGGTTCGCCGACGTATATCGGCTGGAATCGCCGCTCCAAAGCCGGATCTTTTTCCACGCGCTTACGGTATTCGTCAAGAGTCGTGGCGCCGACGCAGCGCAATTCTCCACGGGCCAGGGCCGGCTTCAGCATGTTCGAGGCGTCCATGGCTCCTTCGGCGGCGCCGGCGCCGACAAGCGTATGCAGTTCGTCAATAAAAAGGATGATTTGACCGCTCGCATCGGTAACTTCCTTGAGCACGGCCTTGAGACGATCCTCAAACTCGCCGCGGAATTTGGCCCCCGCAACCAGTGCGCCCAAGTCTAAGGCCACAAGCCTTTTCTCTTTCAAACCTTCGGGCACGTCACCATTGACGATGCGAAGCGCCAGTCCTTCGACGATTGCGGTTTTCCCGACACCCGGTTCCCCGATAAGGACGGGATTGTTCTTCGTCCGACGCGAAAGAACTTGAATGACTCGCCGGATCTCATCGTCTCGGCCGATGACCGGGTCCAGTTTTCCTTTCCGCGCTAAATCGGTGAGATCGCGGCTGTACTTTTGTAGGGCTTGATATTTCTCTTCCGGGTTGGGATCCGTAATTCGTTGGCCGCCGCGAATACTGACCAGCGCGTTTAGGATCTTATCTCGCGTTGCCCCAAGCTCTTTCAGAATCTTCCCGGCTTCGCCGTTATCCTGAACCATCGAGAGGAGCAGGTGCTCGGTCGAGACGTACTCGTCTTTCAGCGCCTCCGCTTCCGCTTCAGCCCCCTCAATGATTTTTTTCAGACGCGGCGTGATAAAGGTTTGAGCCGTTGCGCCGGTGACTTGAGGCAGACGGTCCAAGGCCTTTTGTAACTGGTCGGTCAAGGACGTGAGGGGTACACTCAACTTCTGTAGGAGCGATAATACCACGCCTTCCCTTTGGCCGATTAAGGCGAAAAGCAGATGCTCCACATCGATCGCCTGGTGGTTTCGCTTATCCGCCAGAGATTGGGCTTGTTGCAGAGCTTCTTGAGACTTGGTCGTGAGCTTGTCTAATCGCATACGTCTTTCCTCATTCTTTCCGAGAACTTAAGCATCGATCTCTCGACTGTCAAGAAACCGGAGAAAGAGGGCTGGCGCCGGCGCTCAAGGCGCCGATAGGCTCAAAGAACTAAAACCATGCCTGCAAGAGAGGGCGAAGACAATCGATCCAAGGCGGGACTGGACGAGGGGGCCTTCGCTAAGCGGGCGTCGGATCCTTGTCGGCCTCTTCCTTGGGTAACTGAAAGAACTCGAGCCCTCGGAAAGACGCCTCGCTCTCCACAGCGGCGGGGCTGAACTGCGGTGAAGCCAGTACGACTCCATGTCCTTGGATAATGTTGAACTGGTACTCGTTTGGTTCAACGGCCGTGCCCCTCATTTTCTTAATCGTAAGGGTGCGCGTGAATTGGTCGTTGGTTTGATGCACGCGTAGAACCAATACTCCGGCTGCCAGAAACTCTTCGATGCCGTTGGTTGGATCGTGATCGAATCCGCGGGGAAGATGCGAGCTGATCAAATTTGTCGTGGTTAGGTTGGATTGGAGGAGATGAACAAGAGCTCGGGCGACGTCCTGCATGCGAGCCGGGGAGTCTCCGGAAAGGATTAAGGGTGTTACCGGATCAATGACCAGGCGCGTTGCCTCCATGCGCTTCGCATAGGCAGCCAGATCAGAAACGATTTTTTGGAGATCAGCGCCTTTTTCGGATCCGCCCGCCGCGCGCTCGCTAAAGTAGGCGGACGCGTCGAGTATCACCAGGCTTTTCTCCTGAACGTATCTCTGCAAATCCCAGTCAAGAGAAGCGGCCGTCTGGAGAATCTCTGCGGGGCGTTCATCCACGGTTACGTAAACCGCTTTTTCTCTTTGCTTGAGACCACTTAATAGGAACTGTAGGCAGGCGATCGTTTTTCCCGTGCCGGCTTCCCCTCTCACCAGGTAGGAACGACTCGGAATAAATCCTCCTCGGAACAAGCTGTCGAGACCGGCGATGCCGGTTGAAATGCGCTTGATATTCATACAGTTCTTCTCCGGGCGTTTATGAGTTTTGCAGGACGATGCCTTGCTGCTTGAGGATATCGAACTCATGCTGCACCGGCCTCACGTCGGTACAGCGCATCTTTTCGACGATCAAGCTGCGGGCCAGCTGTCCGTCCTTCCACACCAGCTCGAGGACAATCGCCCCGGCAACGAGATACTCTTCGATGCCGTGCATGCCCCGCTCGCCAGTGCGCGGCACCGCATAGGAGGTTAACAGATTCGTTGTCGCCATCGATGTGCGGAGCATCTTCATGAGCAGACGGGTCTGATCTTGAATCCGGGCTGCGGTGTCGCGCAGCAGCACAAAAGGGCCGGCGGGATCCAAAACGAGCCGTTTTGCCTCCAGCCGGTTGACAAAGCCGGCAAGGTCGCCGATGGCTTTATGGATATCAATTTGTCGCTCTTTGCCGCCGCCACCGAGCGTGCTGAGGTAGGTGCCGGCATTGAGGATCGCGAGTTCTTTCTTGCTAATATACTGTTCCAAATCCCAGCCCAACGATGCCGCTTGTTCAATAACATCACTAGGCCCCTCGTCGGCAGCTACGTAAATTCCCTTCTCTCCCAGACGAAGTCCTTCGAGCAGGTATTGTAAAGCGAAAATGGTCTTCCCGGTGCCGGGTTCACCGGTTATCAGTATGGAGCGGCCTTTGGGAAAGCCGCCCTCCATCAATCGATCGAGTCCTGAGACTCCGCTTGGTACGCGTTCTGTCTGTATCATCATATCCCTTTAGTATCTTGCCATTCGCCGAACTAACCCAATCTCAGTTTCGACCATTGCGGCGTGCAATTGGGTCAATTCAGTTCCAACAGTCTGATGAATTGTGGGCCTCTCAACAGAAACCGGGGCTTCCGTTAACCGATGTCCGACAAGGCGTCTGCCAAAAACATGCCACGGCGAAAAACTGAAGTCACGCTAAAACAACCAGTTAGAAACATAGCGATGATTGATTTGGGGCCTCAAACCCATCGGCAAGGAGATTTCTGGACAAAATCGAAAAGGGCTGGACAAAAATGTCTTGTTGTCTGTTAAAAGGCTTTGCCGCTTCCCAGGGATTTCCCGTTGATCGAGAGCCGCTTGCGAGGCAAGGTTGCCGATATTTGAAATGGGTTCGGTGTGCAGCTAGTATGCAGCATCATGTCACTTTACTTGAGAGCGAATATTGCAGCGATGGCGGGGTATATGCCGGGAGAGCAGCCCCAGGATGATGGAATCATCAAGCTTAACACTAACGAGAATCCCTATCCTCCTTCGCCTCGGATTCTTGCGGTCCTGAGAAAAGCGATCAATCGGTCCTTGCGCCTCTACCCTGAACCGCTGAGCGACACGCTTCGCTTGGTGGCGGCATCCATCTATGGTGTGAAGCCGGAAAACATAATCGCCGGCAATGGCTCAGATGAAATGCTGTCAATCCTGATGCGCTGCTTCGTCGGTCCCAACGATCGCGTCGCGTTTCCCGTACCCACGTACACTCTCTATGACACGCTGGTCGCAATTCAGGATGGCGAACGAGCTGCCGTGGACTATGCAACGGATTTTTCTATTCCGGAAGCGCTAACTGCGCAGCACGCAGCGCTGACCTTTCTGTGCAACCCCAATTCGCCGTCCGGAACCTTGGTGCCGCTAAACGAGATTGAGAGGCTAGCTCGCTCAGTGTCGGGTGTTTTGGTGGTCGATGAGGCCTATGTTGATTTCGCCGAGAACGAGGGAGCGTCAACATTGCCGTTAATTCGCACGTATCCCAACCTGGTTGTATTGCGTAGTTTTTCCAAATCTTTTTCCCTCGCCGGCCTGCGCATCGGTTTGGCGTTTGCTTCTGAGGATGTTATTTCTGGCATGATGAAAGTCAAGGATTCGTACAACGTGAACCGCTTGAGCATGGTCGCCGCCGCCGCCGCCCTACAGGATATGCCGTGGATGGCAAGAAACGTTCGGCGCATTCAGCGAAGCCGGACAACTCTAGCTGCCGGACTCGAGCAGCTGGGCTATCATGTCTATCCTTCGCAGGCGAATTTCGTGATGGCGCGGAAGACAGGAGAAAGTCTGAAAGGGATTTACGAGGCGCTCAAACGGAAAAGGATTTTAGTGCGTCACTTCGATACCCCAGGGTTGCAGGATTGCCTTCGCGTTACCGTAGGAACGAATCACGAGATCAAGTTCTTTCTTGAGGCGATGAGGTCGATGGACGGCAAGCGTGCGCCTTAGACATCACCATCCAATACGAAGCGGAGTTTACCATGAAGCGCATAAAAGTTACGGAGCTGGACCATATTGTGCTCAACGTGAGCGATATCGACCGCTCGCTGGCATTTTACATTGAGGTCCTGGGCTTGACGGCCGAGCGAGTTAATGAGTTTAAAGCCGGCGAGGTCGGTTTTCCTTCCGTGCGGATCAACCAAGACACGATTATCGATTTGTTTCCTAACAAGGATACGGACAAGGACCCCGTCGCCGGAGAAAAGAGAGAGGGCAACCTCAACCATTTTTGCATGGTTGTCGGGCCAGAAGACTTCTCCGGAATTGTCGATTACCTGAAGGACAACGGAGTGACGGTCCACGCTGGTCCTGTCTCACGCTGGGGCGCACGCGGCCGGGCGACATCGGTCTATTTTCTAGATCCCGACGGCAACGAGATCGAGATCCGCTGTTATTGAGCTTACCTGAGACCCGTCGGATTCGAGCGACCCGCCACACGGAAGCAACAAATCGCTAGGCATTCTTCGTTTCTTCCAATTTGATTTTCACGATCCTTCTTCCCTCCATATCGACGATCGTAAGCCGGTAACCGTTGTGTTCAACCCGCTCCCCGCCTCGGGGAATCCGCTTTAATTTATCCAGAACAAAGCCGGCTAAAGTGTGATAATCTGGGGACTCCTCGAAGGGTAGAGCGTAATCCGACTTTAAGTCTTTGAGCATCGCGGAGCCCTGGATCACCATAGAGCCATCGGGGAGCCGTTCAACGGGCCCCCGCTCCTCACGGTCATATTCATCGCGGATCTCGCCGACGATCTCTTCTAGCAGGTCTTCGAGCGTCGCCAAACCTTCCACTTCACCAAATTCATTTACGACCAAAGCCATGGCGAGGCGCCGGCGCTGCAACTGTTTCAGCAGCTCGCTTATGGGTAGTGAGCTGGGGACAAAGAGCGCCGGATGGAGATAATCTCGGATGCGAAACTCGCTTTGGTCCTGGAGGGCCTTGAAAATGTCCTTGTTGTAGAGAATGCCGATGACCCGGTCGAGTTCCCCCTCATAAACCGGAATCCGCGAAAAACCGCTTTCGATAAAGTCTTTCGTCACCTCAGCCAGAGAGGCGTGGACCTCGAGAGCATGAATTTCCGTGCGCGGGATCATGACCGCCTTTACGGGGGTATCCGCAAACTCGAACACACTATGGATCAGCTCTCTTTCAGTTTCGTTGAAAATTCCTTTAGCGGCGCCTTCTCGGATCAGCGATTTGACCTCTTCGACCGAAATGAAGCTCGCCCCTTCATTCTCTTTGCTGCCAAAAACCCACAATACGGCGTTGCTCGAAGCGGTAAGTGCCTTGACTACGAACGCGCTGATGCGCGATAAGAAATCGATGGGCCCTGCGACGAGGCAGGCGATCTGTTCGGAAAAGCGGAGGGCGAGTGATTTCGGCACGAGTTCGCCGAGCACGAGCGACAGATATGAAATCGGCAGCACCACGATGAGAATGGCAATCGCCTCGCTCCACCGGGGAATCAACGGAAAAGGCAAAGACTCAATCTTCGGCTTCAAAAAGCCGATGGCGGCAGCACCTCCAATGGCGGAAGCGAGTGAGCTGACCACGGTTACGCCGATCTGCACGGTGGCTAGAAAACGATCCGGATCATTCTTAAGACGCGCGACTGCCGAAGCGGATTTGACGCCTCTTTCAAGCAAGGTATCGATGCGGCTTTTGCGCGTGGCGATCATCGCGATTTCTGACGCTGCAAAGAAACCATTCGCCAGAATCAAAATGACAATTAGAATTGCCTCGAACCATATGTTTTCAAGAATCATCGGCGGCGGCTCCTAGTCCTCCCGGCTAATGCATCCGAGAAAACGGCAGCGATGTTTTGCAGTTTTAACAAACGGTTTTGATAGAGACAGGAAAAACTTTGGCGATTGGACCGGACATTTCTGACCCGGGTGAAATTCTAGCGCCCCACCTGCAAAAGGCAAGGGCCTATCGTTTTACCGTACGTAAGGTTTGAAGTAGCATGGCGCTTCGGAGGCTCCATTGATAGACAGGCGATGATAGACAGGCGAAACGAAAGATCAACCCTCCAAGGCACCGTCAGCCGGATCACGTACCAGCATCCGGAAACGCATTACACCGTCGCCCGCCTCGACACTGAGGGTGCCTCAAGCGTGACGGTGGTCGGTACACTCTTTCCGGTGGCCGAAGGAGAAGAGATCAAGATCTTCGGTTCCTGGAAGACCCATCCACGTTACGGTTTACAATTCCAGATTGATTACTGGGAGAAACTTGATCCAGCGACCCTCGAAGGCATTGAAAGATATCTGGGTTCCGGGCTGATCAAAGGAATCGGTCCCACGTACGCGAAACGTCTGGTTTCCGCCTTCGGCCTCGACACATTGAGAGTCCTTTCCGCGGAGCCGCTGCGCATTTTGGACGTCGACGGCATTGGTGAAGTGCGCGCCCGGCGCATAATGCAGGCTTGGCAGCAACAGCGAGGGATGCAGGACGTGATGGTCTTTCTACAGGGTCACGGCGTCGGCGCGGCGATGGCGCTCAGGATCTATCGAGCTTTCGGCTCGGAGACGATCAGCCGAATCCGAGAAAATCCGTACGTCTTGGCGCGTGAAGTCCACGGCATGGGTTTTCTCCTCGCCGATCGCATCGCCAGCCGCATCGGTATTCGCGGCGACTTTCCTCTCCGCGTCCAGGCCGGCGTACTCCATGTGCTTCGGGACTCCGCGGAGCACGGCCATTGCTTTGTGCCGCTGTCGGCCTTGGAGAAAAACGCGTCGCTGATGTTGGGCGTGGACGAAGAGAAGGTCGAAATCGCGATCGAGAGGCTGGCGGCGCAAAGCGATCTGGTCTTGCAGGAGGCTTCCGGCGAAGTCGGGAGACGGGTTTATTTGGCGGAACTGCACCACGCTGAGGACCGCGTCGCCGCAGCGATTCAAAGATTGCTATCGACTTCATCGTTTCTTCAGGCCGAACGAATTGCGAATCGCAAAGACAAGCGCGACGCCGTATCTCGTGGCGCTCTTGATTTGCGCGGTTCGGATCCTTTCGCCGCGTTGCCCATCCAATTGGATGAAGAACAGATTGAGGCGGCGCGGCAGGCTTTGGAGCAGAAGGTCTACGTCATCACCGGAGGGCCGGGTACAGGGAAAACGACGCTCCTGATATCTTTGTTGGCGATCCTTCGAGGTGCCAAAGTCTCTTTGGCGCTTGCCGCGCCTACAGGACGTGCTGCAAAGCGGATGACCGAGACCGCCGGCGAAGAGGCGATGACCCTGCATCGCTTGCTCGAGTTCAACCCACGGGAAGGCGTGTTTCAACGTCACGAAGACAATCCACTCCAGGTCGATGTGGTGATCGTTGATGAAGCCTCAATGATCGATGTGACCTTGATGGATCATCTCCTGAGCGCCATTGATCCGCACAGTCATCTCATTTTGGTCGGTGATGTCGATCAGTTGCCGTCAGTCGGACCCGGGAGTGTGCTCAAGGATTTGATCGATTCGGGGGTCGTACCGGTCGCAGTGCTGCGGCGCATTTTCCGGCAGCATCAACAGAGTCTGATCGTCGTTAACGCCCATCGGATTCTGAAGGGGCAACCGTTGGAATTTCGCGACGCTCGCGAAAAACGCGATTTTGACTTCATGGCGCGGGAAAGCGAGGCGGAAATTCTAGACGCAGTGAAGGAACTCGTTCGCGAGCGAATCCCGCGGGCACTTCAGTTGCCTTCGGACCAGGTCGTTCACGCCGTACAGGTGCTCACTCCGATGCATCGCGGCCTGCTCGGTACGATCCAACTCAATCGCGAGCTTCAAAACCTTCTCAACCCGGTAGGCGATGCCGTGGAAAGGGGCGGATCCCTGCTGCGCGTTCAAGACAAAGTCATGCAGCTGCGCAACAACTACGATAAAGGGGTTTTCAACGGCGACCTTGGGCGGATCGTCAGCATCGACAAAGAGGATGGAAAAATTAGCATCGACTTTGACGACAAGATCGTGGAATACGAATCGGACGAGTTTGATGAAATCAGTCTGGCCTACGCGACCTCGATCCATAAAAGCCAGGGAAGCGAATACCCGGTAGTGGTGATTCCGCTTCACACGTCGCATTACATGATGCTCCATCGCAGCATTCTCTATACGGCCGTGACACGGGGCAAAAAATGGGTTGTCGTCGTCGGGAGCAGGAAGGCCTTGGGGATGGCCATACGAAATGTCCGTGTGGAAAAAAGAAACACCGGCTTGAGAGAGAAGCTTGCCGGTCCGCGAGACATCCCGGCGCCGGTTTTCTAAAGTGAACCGAAGAGCTGCCCGAGCCTGTTATCGGCATGGCGAATGCCCAACTGCTTTAAACACGCCCGGAGGGTGGCCTGGTTACTTGTAATCACCGGCCGATTAAGCTGTTTCTCCAAATCGTTGATAACTTCAATCGTACGCGTGTTCGTACAGCTCAATAGGTAGCCGTCGGCCTCGGGTCGGGTATTTTCCTTTACGACATTGATCCATTGCTCCGGCGTAACCGCGACGTAGCCATCGCTTTCAAGGCCGAGGCCTAAATCATGGAGCACCTCGAAGCCGGCCTCATGCAGGTACACGATTTCATGCTCGTTCGTCTGCTTGACGTAAGGACTAATGAGCACGAGCTTTTTTATCCCCAAGTGACTGAGGGCGGCGGTGATCGCTTGCGCCGTAGTAATCGTCGGACAGCCGCTGGCGTTCTCAATCGTCTCAACCAGGGACGCCTCGCCCGCGAGGCCATTTTCCATGGAGTTTGCCGTGCAGTGGAAAACAATCACTCCAGGCTTGGTGTCCGATAGTGCCGCCGCCGCTTCCGCGAGGGATTTTTTTAATTCGGACGGCGGCCTGCGCCATGGGCCCGTCATGCGCAGCCGGGTAACATGGACGCCCACTCCAGGCGGTGCATAGGTATTGAACTGCGGTTCCGTCAGCCGATTGCCGGATGGAATGATAAGACCGATGCGAGCTTGAGTCGTCATAGGCCCGCGCCTCCAAGGTTGTAAAACCTTCTTGCGTTCCCGTGCAACAGGGCGGCTTTGTCGGCGGCCGTCAAGCCATCGTTCTCCAGCATTTCGTTGATCTCGTGTTTACAGAACTCATTGTTCACTTCGTGCGGGAAATCGCTAGAATAAAGGAAAGGCTTGTTGCCGACTCTCCTCACGGCATGGGCGATATCGGGTTCGTCTCCTTCGCAACCGACGAAAATGCGCCCCTCATCAATGCGCCTGCCGATATAGTCGCTCACTTTCTCTTTGGGACGAAGCTCCAAGAAGCGCTTGCGCGGATCATGCTGAACGTGGGTTTCCCAAGACCGGTCGAAGCGCTCGATGCAAACCAGTAGCCAAGCCACGCCGCCTTCCATAAAACCAAACTTGACGTTCGGAAACCTGTCAAAAATCCCGTTGAAGACGATACTGCCAAAGGAAATCATCTGGCCAAAGGGATGGCCGAGGGCGTGAACTGGAGCATAAGGGGTCACGTCATCCAGTCCCAAGTTCTCGTGGGCCCCGCCATGAATGGCGATGGCGCAACCCAGCCGGCTTGCCTCTTCGTAGATGGGCCAATAACGCTGGTCACCGAGGTGGGGCTGTATTCCGGTTGAAGGCAACATGGCGCCGCACATCGCTAACTC
>DASQUN010000272.1:0-2540 GCA_035641275.1 Candidatus Udaeobacter sp.
CTTCGGTAACGCGTCCACTGATTTCCCTATATCCCAAGCGCACGCCGATGATCAAGTTTTTTCGCTTTCCTGGCTTCACGCCAATCTCGCAGCAGCGCGCCCGGATCAGTGCTGCCTTTGACGAGACCGGCAGGCGGGCCGCGATGCGAGCTGTCGCTGGGGGTTGTTCCCACTAAGGCAGCGTAATCGAGAAGAAATTGCGGTTGATGGAGCGCTGACAATTTTTGCCAAGGCTCACGTTTTTGTTCAGAATTGCTTCTGCCAAATCCTTGCCGCAAACACTCCCTCGCCACAAAAAACTCCTTAATAGGTAAACCGTAGGTTGTCTGACCCGAAGCAGACGCATTGGCATAGCTTTGGCGTAGCTACGGTAAAAATTTCCCAAACGACCACAGTAAAAGCGGTAACAATTTCAGCACTTAGAGAATTAGAGTTAGCAATGATGGGTGGGCATAGGAGAATATCATGGAAAACCTGTATGTCTGGTTGCTTATTTTTGCCGGTACGATGATCGGGCTCTTAGGAACGCTGCTTCTCGCCTCGGAGCGAGAGCTTAGAGGCAAACGAGGAGAGTGCGAAGCACTCCGACGAAATCGAACCGAAACCATCATGGCTCGCTCCACCGCTTCCAAGGACTCCGAAACGCAATCGTCGGCGGAGTTGATGATGAGAAACAGCGAACTGACGGCAAAGATCTCCTCTCTCTCGAGCCGGCTGGAAGAAAGCCAACGAACTGTGGACAAGCTTCAGACCGAGCAACAGGTCTTGTCCGACACTCAAGCCGCGAACCTGAAGATGTGCGCTGAAAATCACCATCTGCAGCAGGAAGTCGCGAATCTCCGAGACCGGCTCCAAACGAACGGTAGACTGCTTAACGCAACCGCGAGTCAGGAAGTCGCGGACCGGCATTCACGGTTACAATCCGAACTCACCGAACTAAGACAGCAAATGAACGCAGTGCTGACGAAAAACAAGGCGCTGCTGGAGAACAATGACTTACTCTCAAACCAGCTCGCGGCAAATCAGAGGGCAGGAGAAGACCTCCAGGCGACGCGAGATCGTCTGAGCGGCATAAAATCAGAGAATCAGCAGTTGCACGCCGCGAACCAAGAGCTTCGACAGCAGCTCGCAGATATTCAAAGACAACTGCAGGCAGGCCAAGCCCAACTCAGTCACGCCGCCAGCCAGAACCAGGAGTTCGCCGATCGCAATTCAAAACTCCAAAGCGAAATAGTCGAATTCAAACAGCAACTGCAAGCACGCCAAAAAACCATAGAAGAGCTTCAGACCCAGCAAGGGTGCCTGGATGAGGTTAAATTTGAAACCCGCCGGCTGCGGCAGGAAATTGCCGACCTCCGAAACCAGCTTCAATGGAGCGAAAGCCGCCTCAGCGAATCGGCCAGGGAGAACCAGCAGGCAACCGACCGGTGCGCCCGATTGCAAACCGAAGTTGCCGATTTGAAAGAGCAACTGGAGGAGAGCCAAGCCAAGGCCCGCGAATGGGAATCGGTACAGCAACAACTGGCCAACGTGGCATCGCGCGAGATGATCTTCAGGGACCAGCAACGCGAGCTGGAAAGACAAATTGCCGATTTGCAACGAGAGCTCTCTGCAGGACAACGTAACATTCAACAACTGGATGCGGCTCACAGACGCTTAGCGGAAACCGACTACCTCTGCCAGGAGCTACGCGAGGAAAACCGCCGACTCAAAGAGGAGATCGCGCGGCGGCAGGAACGTCTCGCCGCGAGCGAAGAAACCCAAAGGCAGATCAGCGCCCTCCGACAGCAGCTCTCTGAATTGCACGACCAAAACGACAAGTTGCAGAGAGAGCTCGCTGCCCAGGGTAAACTCACTGACGGATCATCGCGACGCACATCCGATTCCGATCTCTCCTATCCGCTTCAACATACGACCAACAGTTTCAAATCGACCCCGCATTCGCTTCAGTCGGCATTCGGCCGGGAGGCGGTGGATTGCGAAACGAGTTCGCCGCTCCATGACTCAGGCGATAACGGCGTCCATCCAACCCAGCCAAGTCGGGAGGACGCAGAGACGAAAGTCCATGTCGCCAACGAAGAGGAAAACAAATCGGCCAGCCGGACTTCCGGCACGCGAAAACGACGCTTCGGAACGATTCCAGCCATTGTTGTTCTGACAATCGGGACTGCCGCTACAATAGGTATCGTGGGCACACGCTCTAATGACTCATTCGACGCGAAAGAACCAGCCGTCGCGCCTGAAATTGTTTTTCAACAGCCATTCGAGTCTGCCGCAAAAACGCCTCAGGAATTTTCCAAACCAACACAGCGAACCAAACAGGCGCGCCTGCGAGGCACATTTGAAACGGCTCGTCCAACCCAAATCTACAGCGGGCCAAGCGAAAACTCGGCGCTGATCACCAGCATCGGCAAGGGAGTGAAGCTCAACGTCGTCGATTCGCGCGACGGTTGGTTAGAAATCCGCTCCAAGCACGGCCGGCCGCCCGGCTTCATACGCCAAGAGGCGGCAGTCAAGGTTGCTCAAAACTGACGTTTTCA
>DASQUN010000273.1:0-14000 GCA_035641275.1 Candidatus Udaeobacter sp.
CGATCAGGAGCGGGGTCGAGGCGGAGATCAGAACGCTCACCGATAGCGGCGCCAGCCACATTCCGGGTTTTGGTCATCGCTTTCACCCCATCGATCCCCGCGCGCCGAGGCTTTTGGAGCTCGTCGATGAGGCCGCGAAAGCCGGTGCCGTCTCCGGCCTCTTTGCCGCCATCGGCCGCACGGTTGAAGCGGTTCTCGCGGAACGCAAAGGCCGTAAAATCCCGATGAACATTGATGGCGCGACCGGTGTGGTCTTCGCTGAGCTGGGTTTTCCGCCGCCACTCTGCCGCGGCCTTTTCGTGCTGTCGCGCTCCGTCGGCGCGCTGGCTCATGCCTGGGAAGAGAGCCAATCGGGCGAGCGCAACAAAGGCCCCATTCCGCGTCACTTGCTCTGGGCCTATCATGGCCCTAAGGCCCGGGCCATGAAAAAGAAGCGGCGATCATGAAGCCGGTGAATTTTCAAGCGTCGACGATACGTGCCGTTAACGTTGTGAGCGTCAATCAAAGAAGGAGGAAGTATGGGTCATTGGCTTCTTAGTTGTCTCGTCGCTTTCGCTCTGTCAGCCATGGCGATTGCGGCCCACGCGCAGCCGAGTCTGAAGATGATGATTCCCGCCAATCCCGGCGGGGGGTGGGACCAGACCGGGCGTCAATTAGCGGGGGCCATGCAGAGCGCAAAAGTCGTGTCGTCCGTGCAGTTCGAAAACAAGGGCGGCGCCGGGGGCACCATCGGGCTTGCCCAATTCGTGAATTCTGCGAAGGGCGACCCGAACGCCTTGATGATGGGCGGCATGGTCATGATTGGCAGCATCTACCTCGATAACGCTCCGGTGAATCTGACGATGGTGACACCGATCGCGCGGCTCACCGGGGAATACGAAGCGATCGTCGTTCCGACGAACTCACCGCACAAAACAATGGCTGACCTGATCAAGGCCTTCAAGGCAAACCCAGGAAGCGTGGCATGGGGTGGCGGCTCTGCCGGTGGCACGGACCACATCTTGGTTGGTTTGCTCGCGAAGGCGACGGGCGTTGATCCTGCCAAGATCAATTACGTGCCGTTCAAAGGTGGCGGCGAGGCGGTAGCGGCCATTGTCGGCGGCCATGTCACTGCTGGCGTCTCGGGCGTCGGTGAATTCGCCGAACAGGTGAAGGGCGGCCGCATGCGTGCGCTGGGAGTATCGGCGCCTTCCCGTGTCGATGGCATCGGGACACTCAAAGAACAAGGGCTTGATGTCGAGCTCGCCAACTGGCGTGGCGTGTTCGGCGCCCCCGGTATTGCGACGCCGCAGCGGGATGCGCTCGTGAAGCTTGTCAAGGCGGCGACCGATTCAGCGGCATGGAAAGCAACGCTCGAGAAGTTCGGCTGGGCCCCGATCTTCCTCGCCGGCGATGACTATAAAAAGTTTGTTGAGGAGGACACCAAGCGCATCGCCGGCATCATCGACTCGCTCGGCATCAAGCAAAAAAAGTGAAGCGCGCCATTCATGAAAGCGAAACCTGCTGAGGTGTTATTGTCGGTGGCCGTCTTAGCGTCGGGCATCGCCATCGCCATCGGGACGATGCGGTTGTCCGGCGCCGGCGGCTACGCGCGGATTGGCCCCAACGCAGCGCCGGCCGTGATCGCCGGCGGGCTGATCCTGCTTGGGTTTTGGTTGCTTTATGAGGCCCTCTCCGGCGGCTGGCGTTCCCTTGCCGATCCACCCGAGGCCCGCGGTGCGCATCCGTTCTATGCCGGCGCCTTTATCTGGGTCAGCATCGGTCTCGTCGCGCAAATGCTGTTGATCCAACGGGCTGGATTCGTGCTCGCCCAGGCTGCGCTATTTGTCTGCGTCGCGCGTGGTTTCGGTAGCGCGCGCTGGGTGCGGGACTTTGCCCTCGGGCTGGCGCTGGGACTCGCTGTCTTTTTTTTCTTCGTAAGATTTTTGAACGTCAATCTGCCTGCCGGATGGCTCGCGCCCATCTTGGGGAGCGCCGGCATCTGAAAACCCGATGGCGGAGACCTTTCATTCCCTGCTTCATGGTTTCAGCGTTGCGCTGACGCCCTTTAATCTTTTGTGGGGACTTATCGGGGTCATGCTCGGCACATTCATAGGCGTGCTTCCCGGCGTCGGGCCGGCCCTTACCGTCGCGATGCTGTTACCTCTCACCGTCAAACTCGATCCGACCGGTGCACTCATCATGTTCGCAGGCATCTATTACGGCGCCATGTACGGCGGCTCAACAACTACGATTCTCCTCAACACTCCCGGTGAATCCGCATCCATTGCGACCGCGCTTGAAGGCAATCTCATGGCCAAGAAGGGACGGGCCGGACCCGCCCTCGCCAGTTGTGCCATCGGCTCGTTTGTCGCCGGGACGATCGCAACACTCTTGGTCACGCTGCTTGCGCCGCTGGTCATTGAGCTCGCGCTGAAGTTTGGCCCGGCGGAATATTTTGCCCTGATGGTGTTCGCCTTCACGACGGTATCAGCCGTCATCGGCAGCTCTACCGTTCGCGGTTTGACGAGTCTGTTCCTTGGGCTTTTCTTGGGCCTCATTGGTATAGACAGCCAGACGGGTCAGGCCCGCTTCGCGTTCGGCGTGCCGGAGTTGTTGGACGGTGTTGATGTGGTCGTGCTTGCCGTAGGCCTATTCGCAGTCGGTGAAGCGCTTTATGTCGGCGCTTATTCCAGTCGCCTTGAGGAAAAGATCGAGAAACTCCAAGGATCGCTCTGGATGTCAAAGGAAGACTGGAAACGGTCTTTGCCCGCCTGGTTACGAGCCACGGTCATTGGTTTTCCGTTCGGTTCGATTCCGGCCGGCGGCGCTGAGATCCCGACGTTTCTGTCTTACGCGACCGAGAGGCGACTAACCAAGTATCCCCACGAGTTCGGTCATGGCGCAATTGAAGGTGTGGCGGGACCCGAAGCGGCCAACAATGCCTCCGTCACCGGCGCGCTGGTGCCGCTACTCACACTTGGCATTCCGACATCGGCGACGGCGGCGGTCCTGCTGAGCGCGTTCCAAAATTATGGGATACAACCCGGGCCCCTGCTGTTTCAGACGCAAGCCGATTTGGTGTGGGGTCTGATCGCCAGTCTTTACATCGGTAATGCGTTGTTGCTCATTCTCAATCTGCCGCTCGTGGGCATCTGGGTGAAGGTTCTGCAGATACCGCGGCCGCTGCTTTACGCCGGGATCCTGGTGTTCGCTACCCTGGGCGCCTACAGCCTTCACCAGTCGGTGATGGATCTACTGATTCTCTATAGTTTCGGCTTGCTCGGTTTCGTGATGCGCCGGTGGGACATCCCCGTGGCGCCCGCCGTAATCGGACTGATTCTAGGTCCTCTGGCGGAGACGCAATTTCGGCGCGCGCTGTCGATAAGCCAGGGCGACCCCTCTGTGTTTGTTACGCAACCGATCTCGGCCACCATTCTAGCAGTTTCCGCGCTCTTGCTTCTCATTCCGGTATTGTTTCGACGGGCTCGTCCCGTCTAATTAAAGTGCGGGCTCCGCCTGGACAAACCCGCGTCGCGCCAACGAATCATGCCACCCTGCCGACGCCGAAAGTTTGAGTTGCCTAGGAGAGCATCTTACGCAGAGACTGGAGTTCCTTTTTGATCCTTGTCAGGGCGATCCGGTACTTTTGTTCGGCAAGCGGGAGTTTCAGCTGATCTTTTTCTTCTTTCTTGGTTTCTTTGAGTTTCTTCCTTGCGCCTTCAATCGTAAACCCTTCCGAATAGAGGAGCCGCTTGATGTCCAATAGAAGCTGCACATCTCTTTTCTTGTACAGGCGGTGGCGGGAGGGCGCCTTGGAAGGTTTTAACAGATCGAATTCCGTCTCCCAGTAACGCAGCACATAAGGCTCGACGCCGACGATGTGGCTGACTTCGCCGATTTTGAAATAGATTTTATCGGGCAAAGAGGACGGCATCGCGAATTTTTATTCCGATACCGCGGAGGAAGGAGACGACATGGAAGATGACGACGAGGACATGGTATTGAGACTTTTTTTCAGAATCTGACTCGCCTTGAAGGTGAGAACCTTGCGCCCCACGATGATGATCTCGTCTCCCGTCTGAGGATTTCGTCCTTTGCGCGGCCGCTTGGTGTTCACAACGAAGTTGCCGAAGCCGGAGATTTTGACTTTGTCGCCGTGCTCCAAACAGCCTTTGATAATATCGAACGTGGCCTCAACCACATCCGTGGCGTCTTTTTTTGAAAACCCCACTTTCTCATAGATTCGCGTGATAATTTCTGCCTTAGTCATTTTTCACCTCTTCCGTTTCCCGGCGTTTCGGTCTGCAAGTCAACGCCGAAGTTGCGCGCCAAAAACTCTACCGATTTGATCGACGACATTTTGGTGCAGCGCATTGACCTCCGTGTCCGTCAATGTCCTGTCATCCGCTCGATACGAAATTTTGTAGGCCAAGCTCTTTTTGCCCTCAGGAATCGGGGATCCGTAATACTGGTCAAAGACTTGAACGTGCTCAATCAAAGCTTCGCCAAGACTTTCGATCCAACGAATGATCTGTTGGGAGGGAAACATGCGATCCACGACAATTGCAAGATCCCGCTCGACAGACGGAAAACGCGGAAGGGAACGGGCTGTTATTTTCCGCGGAGCATACTCAAGCAATTTCTCGAAGTCAAGTTCGAAGACGAAAGACGGCGGCACTCCAAATTCGTCGCAAGCCGTGGGGTGAACCTGGCCGAGATAACCCAGTCGCTGGCCGTCGCATTGGAACGAGGCGGCTCTGCCGGGATGGAGAATGACCGGTGCGTCCGGGACCCAAGTCATCTTCTCGCTTAAGCGTAGCAAATCCAGAACCCCTTCCACCAATCCTTTACAGTCGAGAAAGCCAAGTGGCGACTCATCGGCGTTGCGCAGTCCGTGACGCTCCCGAGGTCCGTACAACAGTCCGGCGAGGCACTGCCGCTCCTCGTTTTGTCCATCCTGAGTGAGACGAAACACTTTCCCCAGATGATACGCACGAAAGCTTTCAGTCTTTTGCGCCAAGTTGTGTCTGAGGTTTTCGATCAATCCGGGGACCAAGCTCAAGCGCATCTCCGCGCTCTCTTGGGCGAGGGGATTCACAAGCGTCACCGGAGTCGGCGAGCCTTCCCACAAACCGCCAAAAGACTGATTAAACTTTTCTGTCGTAAACGGAAGGTTGACGACTTCAGCCAAGCCCTCTCCAGCAAGCAAAAAACGGACTCTCCCTTCGTATCCTAGACGTTCAGCGGTTTTTCCGCCCGATGGGCGCAGCAAGGGAAGCGTCGAGGGAATGTTCTGATAGCCATGCAGGCGGGCCAGTTCCTCGATCAAGTCTACTTCGCGCATAAGATCCGCCCGGCGGCTTGGCGGAATCACTTCGATACGCCCGGTCTTTGGGCGTCGCCGGGTTTTCAGCCCCAGCGCTTGCAGAATTTTTTCTGCCTGCCTTCCGTCGACCCGAACCCCCAGCAGTTTTTCGATACGCTCCTCGCGAAGCAGGATGGTCGGCGTTTTCGGCCGACGCGCATAACGGTCCGCGACACCTTTTGACGGACGGCCGCCGGCGACTTCGGCCAGCAAGTACACGGCACGATTCAAAGCGGCCACCGTTCCCTCCGGATCAACCCCTCTTTCAAACCGGTGCGACGCCTCGCTATGAAGCGCGAGTCGCTTAGCCGTTCGACGGATCGTCCTTGGATCGAAATTGGCGCTCTCGAGCAACACCGAACGGGTCGATTCTCGCACGTCTGAATCCATTCCCCCCATCACGCCGGCAAGTGCGATAGGCCTATCGCCGTCGCAAATCAGCAGATCTTCGGCGACCAATTCGCGTTCCACGCCATCGAGCGTGGTGAATTTCTTGGATTGGTTTGCCGCTCTCACAATGATCCTTTTCGTCAGTAAACGGTCCAGATCGAACGCATGCAGCGGTTGGCCCTGCTCAAGCATGACATAATTCGTGATATCCACGATATTGTTAATGGCCCGCATTCCACAGGCTTCCAAACGGAACCGCATCCAAGCCGGAGACGGCTCAACGCGCAACTCATCAACGATGCGGGCCGAATAACGAGCACAAAGACGGCGATCTTGAATTTCGATGCTCACCCGCTTCGCAACGCTTGGATCTTCTGCAGCTCTGCTCACGCGGGCCGTTTTGAGCCGGCCCCCGGTCAGAGCGGCAACTTCGCAGGCGAGCCCCGTGATGCCGAGGCAGTCCCCTCGGTTCGGCGTCACGGCGATTTCAAACAACCAATCCTCCCGGTGGCTCTGCGGTTCAAACAAAGGGACAACGGATTCGACTTCAAGCCCCGCCATGGTGAGCAGCTCCGCCAGCTTCCGAGGCGGAAGCTTGATTGCCACCAACTCTTTTAACCAGTTGAAAGTGAATTTCATAGGACAGACTGGAGAATTGGAGTGGTGCAGTATTGGAGTACTGGTTTTCTACCCAGCACTCCATCACTCCGTTTTCCTTACCCGAACTGTCTCAGAAAACGGAGATCATTTTGGAAGAACAGCCGGATATCGTCGATCGAGTATTTCAGCATCGCAATCCGCTCGACCCCCATACCGAACGCGAAACCCGAAACCTGTTCAGGATCGTACCCGACAAAGCGGAAGACCTGTGGGTCGATCATGCCCGCGCCGAGAATTTCCAGCCAACCGCTTCCTTTGCAAACGCGGCAGGCCTGCCCATCCCGGATCGATCCCTTGCCGCCACAAATGAGACACTGAATATCAATCTCGGCACTCGGTTCCGTAAACGGAAAAAAGCTCGGACGAAATCGCACCCCGGTATCTTCGCTGAACACCTGGCGCAAAAAATGAGTCAGCACGCCCTTGAGATCAGAGAACGCGATCTGCCGATCCACCATGAATCCTTCGACCTGATGAAACATCGGGGAGTGCGTCGCATCATCATCGTGCCGATAGACGGCGCCGGGAACGATGATCTGAAGCGGCGGCTTGCGCGTTTCCATCGTCCGGATTTGCACCGGCGACGTATGCGTGCGCAGTAAACAGCCGTTCGCGACGAAGAACGTGTCCTGCATGTCGCGCGCCGGATGATCTTTGGGAATATTGAGGGCTTCGAAATTGTGGTAGTCGTCCTCGATATCGGGACCGTGAGCGATCTCGAAGCCCATGCCCCAAAAAATATCGATGATTTCGTCAAACATCAGCGTCAACGGGTGAATTCGGCCTCTCTCCCAGCGCGTTCCCGGAAGCGTGACGTCAATCCTCTCCTCTTTGAGAGCGCGCTCTTTGAATTCGCGTTTGACGACATTCAGGCGTTGGTCCAAGCGCTCCTCGACCAACCGCCTCACTTGATTGAGCTGCTCGCCGGCCCGCGGCCGTTCTTCCGCCGGCAGATCCTTCAGGCCTCGCAGCAACAGCGTTAATCGCCCCTTGCGTCCCAACACTTCGACGCGCAACTGCTCGATCTCCGTCTCGGAGCTGGATTGCTGGATTCGATCCAGAACCTCTCCTCGGAGAGCTTCTACGGACTCAGTCATTGAGGTTGCAAAATTAAGCGCTGAGATGAGACTTTGCGGTCTGCGCCAACTCTCCAAAAGCAGACAAATCAACGACGGCTAACTCCGCCAGCATTTTTCTGTCGAGCTCCACTCCGGCGGCCTTGAGACCCTTGATCAACTGGCTGTAAGAAAGGCCGCTCAGTTTCGCTGCCGCGCCGATTCGCGTGATCCATAAACCGCGAAACGTTCTCTTTTTGACTCGACGATCTCGGTAGGCAAAGGCCAGCGATCGTTCTACCGTCTCTCGCGCGGAACGATATAGCCTACCGCGGCCTCCGACATAGCCCTTGGCCAGCCTCATGATCTTTTTTCTTCTCTGTCGGGATTTACTCCCTCCTTTAGCTCGTGGCACTTGGGGTCGCTCCTTCCTTATAGATCCGAATCATGAGGCCCGCGCGCCGAGCTTGGAATTGAAAGCTAGCGCTCAGTACGCAGCCCGCATGACTCTTCTGCGAATGTCTAAAGATACGGTATCAGTTTGCGAATGTTTCTTTGCTCGACTGCAGCAACGGTCGTGGACTGGCGAAGCCGACGCTTACGCTTCTTTCCTTTGCTGGACAGCAAGTGGCTCTTAAAGCCCTTGTTCCGTTTGATTTTCCCGCTGCCGGTTATTCTGAATCTTTTCGTCGCTGCTCTATTGCTCTTGATTTTGGGCATGTCTATCTCCTCTTTGTTTTCATGGCGAATACGATTGAGCTATTTCGGGGTGAGAAGCATGGCCATATTCCGTCCTTCTAATCTTGGCTCAATATCGACCTTGGCAATATCCTGGACCTGAACAACCACGCCGCTGAGCATCTGCTTTCCTAGCTCCGGATGCGTGATTTCTCGTCCACGGAAGAAAACCGAGACCTTGACTCTTTGGCCTCTCTCGATGAACTGACGAATGTTGCGCACTTTGTGCTCTACGTCGTGCGGATCGGTCCGGGAACCCATTTTCACTTCCTTGATTTCGAACACCGACTGTTTCTTAGGCCCGTGGGATTTCTTTTTTTGCTCGTAGCGAAACTTGCCGTAATCCATCATGCGGCACACCGGAGGCTGCGAGTCCGGAGCGACTTCGACCAGATCCATCTCCTCTGCCTCTACCTGTTTCAGCGCTTCATGCAGCGGCATGACGCCGAGTTGTTCGCCCTTGGGTCCGATGACGCGAACTTCGCGGGCGCGAATTTGATGATTGATCCTGGCCTCTTTAGCGATAAGCCACCTCCCTTTGTCGTGATCCCGTCATAGTCTTATGCTTCTCCCCTTTCCTGCGCAAGCTCGCATTTCAATCGCTCGACAAAATCGTCCAAGGACATTGGCGGCAGATTTTCTCCGCCTCTGCGGCGCGGAGCCAAAGTCTGCGCTTGGACCTCCTTATCGCCAATGACAACGGCATACGGAATCTTGGCCAGTTGGGCCTCGCGGATCTTGTAGCCAAGTTTTTCATTGCGCTCGTCCAACTCCACGCGCCAGCCTGCCTGTTTCAGTTTCGTCAATACCCCTCGCGCGTAATCCAGCTGCTGGTCTGTAACCGTAACGATTTTGACCTGCACGGGAGCAAGCCATAGGGGAAAATTGCCTGCATGATGTTCAATCAAGAAAGCCATCATGCGTTCCATCGTGCTAATCACGCCGCGGTGAATCATGACCGGGCGTTTGTAATCGCCGTCTTTGTCGACGTATTCGAGCTCGAACCGCTCGGGGAGATAAAAGTCAAGCTGCACCGTCGAGAGCGTTTCGCTGTGCCCCAGCACGTCATTCAATTGCACGTCGATCTTGGGTCCGTAATACGCTGCCTCGCCGATCGCTTCTTTATATGAAACACCGACTTCATTTAAAGCCTGCCGTAGGCAGCTTTCCGCCTTATCCCACATGGCGTCATTAGCAACAAAATTAGTCTTGTCCTCGGGATTGCGCAGCGAAAGGCGGTACCAGCAGTCTTTAAACCCGAAATCTCGATACACACGTTCGATCAACCGTAGAACCCCAACGGCTTCGGTTTGTATCTGTTCAGGAAGACAAAAGATATGCGCGTCGTTTAGGGTCATCGCCCGCACGCGCGATAGACCAGAAAGGGCTCCCGAGCGTTCGTACCGATACATCGTGCCAAGCTCCGCGAGTCGGATCGGCAAATCGCGATAGCTATGGAGCTCATGCTTGTAAATGATGATGTGGTGCGGGCAATTCATCGGACGGAGAACGAGCTCCTCCTTATTCTCGAATTCCATCAAGGGATACATATTATCCTTGAAGTGATCCCAATGACCGGACCGCTTATAGAGATCGGCCCGCGCGAGCTGAGGGGTGTTGACGTGCTGGTATCCCAGGCTGCGCTCGATATCTACAATATAGCGCTCCAGAATTGACCGGATCATCGCTCCTTTCGGCAACCATACGGGAAGCCCTGGTCCAATGACATCTGAAATCATGAAAAGTCCAAGCTCCTGTCCCAACTTACGATGGTCGCGCTGCTTCGCCTCTTCGACCCGCCGCAGATACTCTTTGAGCGCCTGCTCGGTCGGCCACGAAGTCCCGTAAATGCGCTGCAACATTTCATTCTTTTCGTTGCCGCGCCAGTAAGCGCCGGCCACTCCGGTTAGCTTGAAGGCTTTGAGAACTCCCGTCGATGGCACATGTGGGCCGCGGCAGAGATCCACCCAGTCACCCTGCCGATAGAGAGAGACCGTCTCATCGGGAATCTCTTCCAGGATAGCGACCTTGTACTCCTCGCCCATGCTGCGAAACAATTCGATCGCTCGACTTTTCGGCATTTCTTCACGCGTGATCGTCAGATTGGACTTGGCTATTTCTTCCATTCGCGCTTCGATCTTCTTGAGCTCTTCGGCAGTGAAAGATTGGTCCCGTTTAAAATCATAGTAGAATCCGTCCTCGATAGTGGGTCCGATGGTAACCTGAGTTCCAGGAAACAAGCTTTGCACCGCCTGCGCCATCAGATGGGCTGTCGAGTGTCTTAAGACATCCAGTGCGTCGGGACTTTCGATTGAAATCCATTCCAAATAACAATCCTTCTCGAGCGACCTATTCAAGTCGACGGGGCGGCCGTCGAGCTTAGCCGCGATAATGCCGTCATCGGCTTTGCACCTAGCGGCGATTTGGCTTATCCGGATACCGCGGCCGACCTCCAAGGTTTGACCGTCGGGTAATCTTACATGAATATTTTCCATGCCGACGTGCTAGTGAAGAATGGTAGGCACGGGCAGGATTGAACTGCCGACCTCTTCCGTGTCAAGGAAGCGCTCTCCCACTGAGCTACGTGCCTGCAAGACGCCGTCGAATAGCCCTAGGCGGGTCCTATTGTGGAAACCGAAAATCATCATTCGTGATTGCGGCTGTCAGAACACTCCGCGTTGCGCGGCGCCGAGTTTCCATCCATCTGAGCAGCGCAAGAGATCGAATTTATTACCAATTTCTAACACGAGTGTCAACCGAGTCGGTTGATAGACGGAGGATTATTCTGGAGCCACATCAGTCCTCTGTAAAGGTATTGAAGGCCCGAGAGGATCGTGCCGATCGCCGTTGCGCCAATGAGCGCTGCCGTGAACCAAGGATGAAGCATGGTCGGATCGTGCAGGATGGCCAATGCCGCGCCTAAAGTCACGAGCTGGAGCATGGTGCTCCATTTTCCGATTCTACTGGGTTTCACTTCTAAGCGTTCTTCCACCAACAGGTAGACAATCACAAATCCAAGAAGGATCAAAACATCTCGGCTCACCACGACGACCGCCAGCCACATCGGTATGGCGTCAATTACCCCGAGCATCACGAATGAAGTAATGACGAGTAGTTTGTCAGCCACCGGGTCGAGATACGCGCCCAGAGCGGTTTGCTGATGCATCCAACGTGCGGCCAGCCCGTCCAGAAAATCGGTCACCCCACCCAGAATAAATAGAATCAAAGCCTCCCCATAGCGATGATAAGCAAGCAAAACGAGGAAGAACGGAATGGTCAATATGCGGATGAGGGTAAGGAAATTGGGCAAGTTGAGCATCAGAAGCGATCACGTCTGGATCGGAGCCGCAGCCTGCAGCCATTTGCGCAGCTGGCCAGCTAATTTGGGAGAGACCAGCGCGGTGACGTGAACCTCGTCGCCCTCATAGGTTTCCTTAAGGATTCGTCCACGCTCTCGTAGCAACGCCAAGTACGCGCCCTGGGACACCGGAAAAATAGCCTGGAACCGCTCTTTCCTGCGATCCATGAAGGCGCCGATGCGCTCCAGCAGCTCGTCGATGCCGGCTCCGGTCATTGCCGAAATCGGGCAGACGGCTTCCGCCGACCGGTTTTTGAATTGACCTACCGGCACCGCAGCCCTATCGATCTTGTTGGGAACCACAATCGACGGAATCTCCCCGGCACCAATCTCTTCAAGCACCGCTTCAACCACCTGGACCTGCTCTTCGAAAAGCGGATTGGCCATATCCACCAGATGGAGCAGCAGGTCCGCATGCCTCACTTCTTCCAGTGTACTTTTGAAAGCTTCAATCAGCGAATGGGGAATGTTGTTAATGAATCCGACCGTGTCAACCAACATGACCTTATCCCCGTTGGGTAGCCTGAGAGCGCGCGTCGTCGGATCCAAGGTCGCAAAGAGCTTGTCTTCCACAAATACCCCGGCCTGCGTCAGCACGTTCATTAACGTCGACTTGCCGGCATTGGTGTATCCAACCAGAGCCACAGTCGTATACGGCACCTCATCTCGCTCCTTGCGCTGCAGCGTACGCGTCCGCTCCACGGTTTTCAGCCGGCGCTTCAAGTGCCCGATCCGTTCCCGAATTCTGCGACGATCCACCTCCAACTGAGTTTCACCCGGCCCTCGTGTACCGATCCCCCCGCCGAGTCTGGACAGGTGCGTCCATTGGCGTGTCAAACGCGGCAGGAGATATTCCAATTGGGCTAACTCGACCTGCAGTTTTCCTTCATTGCTGCGCGCTCTCTGCGCGAAAATATCGAGAATCAGTTGGCTCCGATCGACAACCCGCAGCTTGAACGCGAACTCAAGGTTGCGCTGCTGCGCCGGACTGAGATCGCCATCGACGATCACCAAATCCGGCTGGAATTCTTTTAGCGAAGATTGAATTTCTTCGACTTTGCCGCGGCCCATCAACGTCGCCGGCGTCACGCTTCTTAGCTGTTGCGTGAACGTTCGAACGATCTTGGCGCCAGCGGTTTCCGCCAAGCGTTCGAGTTCCTCCACACTGTGGTCGAGAGGAACTTTGTGCTCTCGCGCGGGCAGTTCGATGCCCACCAGAATCGCCTTTTCCTTGGGATGATGATTGGGATGAATTGGCTTCAAGATTCGAGGGAATGAAAGCTGACCCGTCGGCCAAACAGTCTCTCTACCGTCAGTTCGAGCTCCGGCGTGGAATTCACTCGGACTTGGCGGGGAAGTTCAATGACCGTTTCATGCCGGCCGAATGCAACCAGATGGAGAATCACGGTACATGGGCCGGGATATCCAAGAAGGGTTTCACGCAACTGCACTAACTCGTCAGAGGAGACTTCAGATTCGCGGACGTAAAGATGAACTCTCTCGCTCGGGTCGCTCCGTTTAACGCCGCCATTCGCGGCGCCATTGAGACGCGGCTTCGAAAGCTCCTGGGCCAGGGGCGTAATCTCATTGGCAAAAACCTGCATTCTATCCTCGCCGACCTCCATTCTACCCTTGACCAGAATCGGATCGTCGGCATTCAGCAGCTCTGCGGATTTGCGATAAATGTCGGGCCATGCGACAACTTCAACAAAGCCGCTTTTGTCTTCGAGATTGAAACTGCCGTAGCGGTCGCCCTTCTTCGTATTCCTGAGTTTTAGCGCGGAGACCACGCCGCCGATCTTCACCTCTCCGGCCGCAGCTTTCTCCTTCAGCTCCGCAATGGTGCCGCTGGTGATTTTCTTTATGACTCTATCATACTTGTCCAGCGGATGGCCGCTAATGTAAAACCCGAGCGCTTCCTTTTCGAAGGCCAGCGACTCCTGCGCGGTCCATGCTTCCGCGGGAGGATAGATGTCGGCAGGTTTCCTAGCGCCGTGGCCGGGAGCCCCGAGCATGGCAAAGATATCGATTTGATGGCTTTGCCGATCTCGCTGAAAATACTGACCAGCCCGCATGGCTTCGTCCAAGCCCGCCATCATCCTCGCTCGCGCCACATCGGTTGAATCGAACGCCCCGCACTTGATCAAGCTTTCAATGACCCGCCGATTGACCGCCGTTAGGTCAACGCGCCGACAGAAATCGAAAAGCGATTCAAAGCCCCCTTCCGCCTGCCGGCTCTCCAGGATGACCTCTACGGCCTTCTCGCCGACATTTTTCACCGCCGCCAAACCGAAGCGTATCTTGTCGCCCACCGGTGTAAAATCAGATCGACTCTCGTTGATATCGGGAGCGAGAACTTCGATACCTTTCGCGCGGCATTCCGCGAGGTTTTTGATCACCTTATCGGTGTCTCCCATTTCCGAAGTCATCAATGCCGCCATGAACTCAACGG
>DASQUN010000274.1:0-6378 GCA_035641275.1 Candidatus Udaeobacter sp.
TACTTGCTCGACTTCGCTCAAGTCCTCTGTCAGGGCGGGGCCAAGTCGCCGGATCTCGAAACGCTGGAACTATTTGCCCGTCACGCGCTCGGCGCGGTCGAGGTGGAGCGGAGTTTCCACGCCAGTTTCGGAAAGCGTCTCGGCTTGTCGCGCAAACAGCTGGATGCGGTGCCGAAGGGTCCGATTACGCAGGCGTATATCGGCCATCTCCAGTCGGTGGCGCGAAGCGGGAACCTTGGTGAGCTCGTTGCGGCAGTTCTTCCTTGTTACTGGATCTATGGCGAGGTAGGACGGCGCCTGTACAGAAGCCGCCCCAGCAAGCCGAAGATTTACCGGGAGTGGATCGAGACCTATGCTTCCGAAGCGTTTTGGAAGCCCGTGCGTGAGCAGATTCAGCTGATGGATAGACTAGGGGCGGCGGCAAGCAGCAGTGAGAAGAAGCTCATGACCGCGCATTTCATCCTCAGCAGCCGATACGAATTTATGTTCTGGGAGCAAGCTTACCGGTTAGAGAATTGGCCGGTCTAAGATTTCGTTCGAGTTGTTCAAACGGTTCAGTTTAAACCGTTCAGTCATTGTGTAATAAGTCACTCGACTCTCGTCGTCATGCTTGTTCGAATTGTTAACCGTCGTTCCGGGAGCCTTTCCGATAGCGCGCCGCGCCCATGTGGCCCACGCCGATCGTGAGGAGTCCCAGTACAACATGGATTACCTGGATGACCCAGTGAAATTCGCCGGCCATAAGCGATGCCTGGATCATACCGATGACGATCATGACTGCGCCCACGACCAGAGCGCAGGCGGCGATTGTCCAGCTGCCGGCTTTCGAAAAGGCCTGACCGATTCCGATAACCCAGAGCACGACGACCGCCAAAAGACCGAGTAGCATGTGCATGGTGAGTAGATTTAAATCGGTGCCGGTCCAGAAGAGTAACCCCGAGATTAACGCAAGTAATCCAGCCAGAGTTAAAACAAAAGATGCGATACGAATTACCATACGGTATGGACTTAAATCCGGATTTAGGACTGACAAGCGTTCGCGACACAAAGAAAGTATCTAAAGACCCACGCGATTTCCACCGTCGGGCCCGAGGAAGGCCCGACGGGTTTCAGCCAACCGAGGTTCTCTGCGTGATGACTCTCTCGCGTTGTTGACGAACAGCTAGTGTGGTGTTTCTTAAGTTCGTTGAATAATTTCTCCATCGCTCGGGCCAAATCTCCCCCGCCCCTCTTTTACAAAGAGGGGTTAAAGTCGCAACGGAAACAAGTCCCCTTTGAAAAAAGGGAAGCTGTAAAGAAATCCGTTCATGGTTCGAGCGCCTCACCACGCATAACGCATATGAAAATTCGAATATTAGCCGTTCGTCCTGAGCATGTCGAAGGGCAACGGTTAATTTTTTCACAGCTTCGGGGGATCAAGGGGGATTTAGGTGTGACTTGAACTGCTGTCATATGTGGCATTTCTTAAATGAACTTTAGTTCCAGGACGCTAGGCCTGAAAAGCAGAACTCCCGATCGGGCGGGATGATCGCGGTATCACGTTGGGAGACCGACAGCATTGTCTTTGATCCAGCCGGCGATCGTCTCGCGCCGAGAGAGATTGCCTTTCCCCGAATGTCCAATTCCGCGGACTCAATATCAGTTTTCCTCGACTAGGAGAATCAAAAGCGACTAGCTTCCGCTCGCGGGAATATTCCTTATCATTTGCGGTCACCCTTGACGATGAAAGGTGGACCGAAAGGCGAGGCTGGAGGCCGCAGACGTAGAGCCGTAGAAGTTCTGCCAGGCCCGGACCCCTGGAATAAGCAGCGAACGGGTTTGGCAGGCTGGCCATTGAGGCGAAGACCCATCGGCTGCGGCTGGAAGCCTTGCCCCGAGGTCCACTTTCGGGGGAATAGGGAGGGATTGGTGAAGACTGGCGCTGGAGAATTTACCTGACGTCAGGAAAAATTCCTGTGGACGGAAGTGTTGGCTGAGCTGAAACAATCCGGTGAGCTTCAATCGAACTTCCAAACCGTTTATCTAGTGCGCAATGCATCGGCCCGCGCGACGGACCCCTCGATACCGCCAATTCGCGTGGGACCGCCGCACGTTTCTTTGTCAATTAGGGCTAACCGATAAAACCGGATGATTGCGGACGTCCGCCGCTACTGATGTTGTCCCATCTGTGCTTCTTACCTGTAGTGCCGGTACTCATTACCTTGGAGTTGATCACCGATAAGCGCTCCTGCGCCGAGTCCGAGAGCACCACCAATGGCAGCTCCCGCGCCCGGGTGGCGCACCGTGCTACCGACTATGCCTCCCACCGCAGCACCTCCGAGTGCCCCGATACCGGCTGCTTTTTCGCGCGTCGTCAAAGGACCTCCGGCACAACCCGCAAGGGTTACAGCCCCGGCAATCATCAACACTGAAGCCGCTCGAGTCAGCTTACTTCCTGTACTCATTTTCTCTTTCCTCCCTCCCTAGACTTGCAAAAGTCACGTAGGTCTATTCAAGTCCGCGTAACGATCTCGCAAGATGTACACGGCAAGCCCCGTGCCATTGCAAAAGCTGAATCAACTCAGAAGGTTGCAATAATCCCAAAGGAGATTGCGGTTGGGTAAAAAAGTAAAAGGTGGGGAAAAATTATCCAGTACGCGAAAGATCGCTCCAAGCGTGATCGGGGTCACCTGACGCGCTTCGCGCGGATATTTGAGCCTGTACCGGAGCTCACGTAAGCTCGGTCTCCGCGAAGGAGCCTGCTACAGGTTGTAAAACTTCGCGGCGTTCTCGCCGAGAATCTTTCGCTTTACGGTCTCAGAAAGATCCTTTCGCTCGCGCACGACATCCATGGAGCGTTCGCGCGCTTCACCGTGCGGAATGTCGGCCGAAGCCATCATCTGGTCTTCGCCCAAAAGCTCGATCACCTGCGGCAAGAACTTCTCTTCCGCCTCACACGTAAAGAAGACACGCCCTTCTTGCAGATATTCCGGCGGCCTTTTTTTCGGCATGTAGCCGCCGCGCGCGTTGCTGGTGTCGGCTTGATAGTAGTGGTCCATGCGGCCGACCCAATAGGGAAGCCACTCGGAGCCGGCTTCGAGAAAGGCTACCCGCAGTCGCGGAAAATGATCCAGCACACCGCCGCCAAGGATCGACCAGAATGCCGCCATGACCGGCAACGTGAACGAAACGCGGGCGATGTAGATATTTTCGCAACTCTTATTCAAACCCGGATGACTCCAGCCGACGTGGACGCAAAGCGCGAGATTCTGCCGCTCGATTTCTTCGTAGACCGGAAACAGCGATGCGTGATGCAGCATCGTCTCCCCGGCGGTTCCCAGAGTCGCGACGGCAACCGCGCCCAGTTCCTTACAGCGGCGCACCTCCTTTGCCGATTCCGTAGGGGATCGCAGCGGCACGATCGCCGCCCATTTCAAACGGTCCGGCGCCTGGGCGCAGGCTTGAGCGAGATAGCTGTTGTATGCGCGTATGAGCGCCGCTTCAAAGGCGAGATCGTCCGTCACATTAGCCAAAAACAGCGTCGGAAAGATGACCTGAATATCTACACCGAAGCGGTCCAGGTCCTTCAGCCGCGCCTTGACGTCGGTGAGCCCCTGACTGCCGATGCTGAACGCTTTTGCCTGCGCGTAGGTAGAGGTCAAAGGTGTAGCAATGACCATCGAACCCTGACCGACGAGCTTCGGAACGACGTTGCCGTCGATGTACCAGAAGGCGTTGAGATTTGTATGTCCGACGTTCTTCTCGATCGTAATTGGAAATGGACGGCGAGACTGAAAGGCAGGATCGAGATGGTCCCACATTTCGACCGGCTCCTCTATGTGAGAATCCGCATCGATGATTCGAATTCCTTTCATGACTTCTCTCCTTGCTTTAGTGCAGACCTAACTCTTTTTGTGCTTGGCGTAGATAACTCGAGTCAACGTACTTCTCCGGCGGCGGTAGCGGCCCCTTGATGATCCCATCCTGCGCTTGAACCTCAATGTTCACTTTCAATCCGGATAAGGTCACGTCGCCATTGATCGGGTAGACCTTGTTCTGGATGTAATAATCGATGCCCCGGCGCGCGTAGGGGGCCTGGAGGCCGAGTTCTTTCGTGAGAAAGGTGGCGGCGTCCGCCGGATGCTCGTAAATCCACCGCAACGACTGAATATGTCCTTTGATGAATTTTACCACCGCCGGTCGATGCTTTTCCGCCCACGCCGGATTGATGTTGATGTTGTTGAATTGATAGGTAGAAATGACTTCCATCGTATCGCCAAGTTTGGTGAAGCCTTTATCGACCGCCACATCTCCGAACGGAATTCCCAAAACCGCGCCCGCGATGGCGTTGCTTTCCAGCGCGCTCAGACGCGCGGGAGTGCCGCCGGCAATGATCGACAGTGAAAAATCCCGCGGATGGACGAGCCCCTTACTTTTCATGTAAGACAGCAAAATCGAAGTCGCTCCTCCCGTCAGGCTTGCAACCCCAAGTCTTTGCCCTTTGAGATCCTCAACCTTCTTGATATGTTTCGCGCCAATCAAGAGATACGGTGCGGCATTGCTCGATCCGGCCGCGACCTTTAGATTGCCGTTGGTCCTTTCGTTCCAGATGATGATGCTGTCGGCATTGATATTAGCGAAGTGAAGCTCGCCGGCAACCAGTGCCTGAAGCTGGACGTCGGCTCGTCCGATGCTGACCAGATCGACCTGAATCCCCTCTTTGGCATAGAGGCCTCGCTTCATCCCGATAAAAAACGGCAGGTAGTTGAGGTCTTTCGATACATAGCCCGCGGTAACCCTTTGCGCGGCGACTATGGCGGGAGCGAATAGAAAAAACACGACGAGGAGAACGGGAAGCGAAATTTTTTTCATGTTCGACGGCGCTCCTTTTCTACGGGTGAGCTTTGTCTACCCGCCTTTTACCAAGGGGGACCAGTCCCGTCAAAACGAACGATCCATTCAGTTCACGGTTTGTCGCTGCCTCGTGCCACGGAGGCCGCTACGGCCCCCAGGCTCAACACCGCGGCAGCCAGGAAAGTCGTGGTCAACGCAGCGACGAATCCTGTCGGGTCATCCGTCGTCGCGCGCACGCCAAGGAGTCCCGTATGATGCTCAAAGGCGATCGTCATTAGGAAACCGCCACCGGCGACACCGAGAACATTTCCCAGACCGAAAGTCACGTGATTCATCGCCGAGGCGAAGCCGCGGTGCTCCCTGGGCATCATGCCGATCATCGCCGTGGAATTCGCCGGATTGAAAATACCGTTGGTCATGGCGCCGAGCACGATTAGCAGCGTCGGGACAAACCAGTGTGAATCGGTTCGCAATAGCCCACCCACCGTCAGAGAAGCGACCATGATCGCGGCGCCAAGCGTCGCCGGAACCCGCGGGCCAAGGCGGTCTGTCAGATAACCGCTGACGAACGCCAGGCCGACCGTGAGAATCGAAGGCAACATGAAAACCAAGCCGACGGTTGTCGCCGAAAAGCCTAGGATGTCTTGCAGATAAAACGGCATCAGGAAACCGGTCAATGAGTAGCAGATCGCCATGAGGAGAAGGCTTACGACACTGAACGAGAATCTGCGGATTTTAAACAGATCCAATTTGATGAACGGATTTTTGGTCTTGGACTCGTGAATGATCAGGCCAGCGAGGCAACCCAAAAACGAAGCGGCCAAAACCAGCTTCAAGTCCGTGCCGATCAGCTCGTGCGTGCGACGGTCAAAAATCAACACGAGCGTAGTCGTCGTTGCAACCAGCAGCGCCGCGCCGAGATAATCGATCGATACGTCGGAATGCCGGGAGGAAGGGGGGTGACGTTTGAAATTCGCCAGTGTCAGGAGCGCGCCGCACAATCCGATGGGAACGAGAAAGAAGAAACTCCAACGCCAGCTCAGGGTGTCGATCATAAAGCCACCGATGCTCGGTCCCAACACAAAGCCGATGTGATGCGCGGTGGTCATATAGCCCTGCGCTCGGCCGGCGAGCTCTTCCGGCACGGACTCTGCGGCCAAGGCCCGGCTTGACGACTGCAGCATCGCGCCGCCAACGCCTTGAAGGAAGCGTGACAGAATGAGCTGAATGATGGCGTGGGATAATCCGCACAAAAGAGAGCTCAACGAGAAAACCACAAAGCCCAGCGCAAAAATCTTTTCCCTTCCCCACATATCCGACACGCGACCAAAGATGATTGACAGTCCAATATTGGAAAGTTGATAAGCCAGCAGAGCCCATGAGATCCCGATGAGATCGGTTCCCAGACTGCTCGCCACCGTGGGCATGGAAATGCTCACGATCCGAGTGGCCGTGCCGGAAAAGAAAGTTCCTAAAAGAGCTGTGGCAAGAAGCAGATAGTTGATGCGCGCGTTCACTCTGATGTTTTTCTTGATGTTGATTTGT
>DASQUN010000275.1:0-10421 GCA_035641275.1 Candidatus Udaeobacter sp.
TTCCAATCGATCCTTGCGTGCCGAGATTGCCAGGAGGTTTTGAATGAGTTTGATTTCTTGCGCCCTACCATAATCGCGGGTCCGAGTCTCTCGACGCCTGCTCCCAACCCGCAAAAAAATCTCGCCAGCCGTCCCATCCACCCTCGGCTCAAAGCCGCTGAAGAGAGGCATACACCTCATCTCGATGCTGTTAGAGTATCGGCAAGTCCGGACAGTACGACGCATAAACTACGAAGGAGTTCGTAAGTAAGTAGTCACGAAGCGACCGAGGCCGAGTCATGGAGAGCGCGTGCACACGAACGTGAAGGTGGCGTTCAGGTCGGGGCTGTTGGAATAGCCACCTTTGGAGAGAGGACGGGGCGGCGGCCTACAAGCCACAGACCCATTGACCGCGCTCGGAAGGGCTCGGGCCTCGGTGGAATACATGTGAGGTGTCCACTAATGAACTAACTCATTAAACGGCGGCTGCGAGCCTCCTTGACTACCTTACCTGCCGGCGGGATAGCTTCTGCTCGGGTTGACCAGTTGATATAGATCAGCCACATTGAAGTAGGAGGATTTACCAGTGCCTCAATACGAGATTTATGTCTTATGCACCGAATGCGGCGTTGAACATCCAATGCGCGTGAGAATCTATCTACAGGATGGTCCAGCCACTAAACAAAGTATTGCTGAAATATTCCAAGGAACGTCAGTGCCTCCACAGGTTTCAGCCATACAGGGCCACAAGACCCTATGTTTAAAGACGGGAAGGACGTTTATACAGCAGAGCGACGATCGAATATTTTTAGTACCGGCTGCGGCTGGCATCTTCTTCCCCAAATTTCCATCTTGACGCCACGCACCGGACGAGGCGCTTTCGGGCAACCCGACCAACAAGATGGTCTGGAAGAACCCACCGCCAAGCCGCTATGGTTCAGAATCAATCGCTTTTGATCGGCACATCGGGCTATTCGTATCCCGGACCTCCTCCCAAGGGGTGGGTCGGTGCTTTCTATCCCGAGGTGAAACGGAAAGGGTTCGATGAGCTTGAGTATTATTCTCAGATCTTCAACACGGTGGAGATCAACTTCACCTTCTACAGGCCGCCATCTGAGGCTATGACCAAGGGGTGGGCAAGCAAGACCCCACCCGACTTCGTGTTTTCCGTAAAACTTTGGCAGAAGTTTACGCATCCGAAGAAAATCGGCCGCCAGAGCTCGGAAGATCAGTGGGAACCAGCAACGCAAAGCGACATAGACCAATTTCGCGGCGGCGTTCAGCCTCTGGCCGAGGCCGGCAAATTAGGGACGCTCCTCTTGCAGTATCCAGCCGGATTCCATTGCACGTCCGAGAACCTGGCCAACGTCGAGAGAACGCTAACGGGGTTCGCCGATTATCCTAAAGTGGTGGAGCTTCGGCATAAGAGCTGGAGCCAAAGTCCTGAAATGAGAGCCCTGTTGGACGATCACAGGGCAAGCGGTGTACTTATAGACGAGCCCAAGTTTGCCACTTCGATTCGCCAAGATGTCTCCTCGATGGGGGAGATATTTTACTTCCGAGCCCACGGCCGAAATGCAAAAGCGTGGTGGAGCCCGAAAGAGTCTTGGGAAAGATATGACTATTGCTACTCGCGCGAGGAAATCAAGAAAATCGCTGAGCGGATCAAAACCGCCGCCAGCACACCCGAAGTCAAAAAGGTCTTCGCCTTCTTCAACAATCACGCCCGAGCTAATGCGGCAGCCAACGCCATCATGCTTTCTCAGGAATTGGGAGTACGATTGAAAGCTATGCCCAGCGAGGCGATGGTATCAAAGTTCCCGCAGCTGGCGCAGCGAAATTGATCGGCGGGCGCGTAGCTCAGCGTTGACTCCGACAGTTGAGTAAACTAGCCGAGGATAACGGCGAGGACGATATCGAGGATACCGGCTGCAATACAGGCGGGAGCCAAAAAAGGAACGTAGTCCGGCGGAATGCGGGTTTCGATGAACGTGAAAAGCAGTTCAACTTTGCCAAAGCGGTGGCGCATATCCCGAGCGAGCGAAAGGCTCACTCCGACAATGATAAGAGCCATCCCTAGGACCGCTAAGATATCGGATCGCGACACAACCGGATCTGATAACACAGTGCGCTATGGAAGCAAGCCTGGTAATGCAAGCGACGATTTGGCGGCCAGAGCTTCAATGGCGCACGGTCGGATCATCGGCAGAGCACGCGGCAAGTCGTCGAGATGAAGCACGATTTGCCCAGGTCCCTACGCCTTGACAACCCTTCCGGGGATCGGCTAGTGCTACAAAAGACCAGGGAAATTCCGGCACGGCATAGTTCGCCGGATGTCTCATTCGGGAGGTGCGTTCATGAGACCACAAGAGTGGCGACAAAGATTAGGTGATTGTGTGCGGGATTTGTTCCAATCGCCGGAGATGGAACACTTTTACTCGATTAAGATGACGACTGAACGAGCGCGGATTTATCTTTCACAGCTAAGCATCTATGTCCGGCAACGAAGAGATTATTGGCCGCAGGTGGCGGCGAATTGCCCTGAGTTCGAGGTCAAGCAGCGGATCATGTCCCACGAATATGAAGAGCTGGTCGAGGACGAGCACTCAAAGGCTGGTCATCTCGATCTCATCTTTCGTCAAGGCCGGGAGGTGGGACTGAGCGTCGATGAGATTCTCAACGCCGAGCCGCTCCCGACAACGAGGGCAGCGATCTACGCCTGGTGGTGGATCGCGCGCAATCGCCCTTGGCAGGAGGCTATTGCAGCTTCGACGATTGCGGAGTGGACCAACGATGACCGGCTCTTGGGTGACCTTGGAGGAGGCAACTGCAGCCGGCTCTATAAGATTTGGTCGCGTGATTTGAATTTCAGCGACGCTCAGATGCCGAACTTTACCGCTCACAGCAAAGCCGATGTGAAGCATTCCGATATGTTTATCGATGTCCTGGAGAAATATGTCGCGCCAGGCAGGGAACAAGACGTGATTAACACAGCCAAAGAGTCTATGGACATTCATCGTGCTTACTTTGGCGGCATGGCTCACGCCATGTCCCAAGTCTCGTGAGCGGCACAAGGAGAAGGCCGATGAAGCTTGCCGAACTGGACAGCGAACTAGAGGGAAAACAGCTCTCTGGTTTTTGGAAAACGCGCGTTCCACTGCATGCGTCTGAAGCGCCTTATCTCTGGAAATGGGAGGGATTGTTAGATGGCTTGACGAAGGCGAGCGAGACGATCGGGATTGAGCAAGCGGAGCGACGCGCCATTCGGCTCGTGAGTCCGCACCTTCCAACCAAGTCGACTTCCCATACGCTGCAGTTCACGTTTTCCATCGTAAACCCCGGCGAAGTCGCCCGGGCGCACCGCCACAATATGGCGGCGATCCGCTTCGTGGTCCAAGGAAAAGGCGCTTACACGGCGGTGGCCGGCGAGCGCTTCCCGATGGAAGAAGGCGATCTTATTCTGACTCCCAATTGGAGCTGGCATGATCATCACAACGATTCCGAAGATCCGATCATCTGGCTTGACGGGCTCGATGGTCCGCTCATCCAGTCTCTAAACGTTCTCTTTTTCGAAGAATATGAGAAAGAAGCACAGCCGGTCACGCGCGAGACCGGCGAATCGGCGAGTCGCTTGGGATTCACCCGGTCGCCCAAGACGGATGCAAACCATCTGCGCGGCGTTCCCTTCCGTTATGCTTGGAAGGATACGCACAAAGCTCTTAAGACAATGAGCGACAGCGAACGCGACCCCTACGACGCCACCCTGCTCCGTTACATCAATCCGGCCACGGGCGGATTCACCTATCCGACGATGTCGTGCGAGATTCAACTTTTCAAACCCAGAGACAGGACCCACATGCACCGCCATACCAGTACGGCGCTTTACCATGTTTTCCGTGGCCAAGGCCGAACTGCGGTCGGCGAGGGGCAGCTCGAATGGAAGCGGGGAGACTCCTTTGTGGTACCCCTATGGCAGTGGCATTCGCACGAAAATCTCGGTGACGAAGAGGCGATTTTGTTTTCTATCAACGATCGGCCGGTGATGGAATCGCTGCAACTCTACCGGGAGGAAGCCGGGGAATAGAAACGCGCCTCCGTCTCGTAGTTGGGACAACGGGCAACGCTGCGCAAAGATTTCCACACTTCGTCATGGCTTCTCCAACCAAGATCAGGCTCGCGGGCCGTCTCTATGACGGCACGCTGCCTATCCTACGAGGTCAAATGCGACTGTCGGGATTCGATCTTGAAATCACGGAGACGGAAGATGTTCCTCGGATGTTCGCGGGCATGTTCAAGGGGCAATATGATGTCTCCGAGATGTCTCTTGGCGAGCTTATCTACTATACGTCACGAGGAAAAACAGCCCTGGTTGCCGTTCCGGTTTTCCCATCGCGGATGTTTAGGCACGGTTTTATTTTCTGCCGAAAAGCTTCCGGGATCAGGAGTCCGGGAGAATTGAGCGGGAAGAAGATTGGGTTTCTTCGCTGGGTGCAGACCGCGGCCATCTGGATGCGCGGCATGCTCGTCGATGATTATGGCGTTTTGCCAAACGCGACGCCGTGGTACATCGCCTCCATGCATCACTGGGACGATGTTGATCCGGGCGCGGACGTGGAGCCGCGAGACGGTTCGGTCATTCACTGGATGCAAAGCAAGGGAAAGGATACTTCCGAGCGAGCCTGCCGTGCTTTGTTTGACGGCGAAGTCGATGCTCTCGGTGTGACCGAGTCTCAACTCGCCACCCTGCTGGCGAATAATGAAGTCAAGAGATTATTCGAAAACCCGCGCGAGATCGAAGCGAACTATTTTCGCAAGGCGAAAATCCTCCCCATCATGCACGTGCTGGCGCTCCAAAAGGAGATCGTAGACAAATATCCAGAGTTGCCGGGAAAACTGTTTCGACTCTTTTCCGAGTCAAAACGTTGGGCGCAGCGCTGGCGACGCGGGATTCCCAGCCTCGTTGAAGCTTGGCCTAATGATCACCTCGATGAAGAGCAGAGGATTTTTGAGACGGATCCCTGGGCTTATGGTCTCGAAGCCAATCGGCATGTGCTCGATAAGTTTCTTGGTTATTGTGATGCGCAAGGGATCAGCGCGCGAAACGTGCCCGCCAACGAATTGTTTCATTCGGGTACGCTCCGGCTCACTGAAGAAAACTGCGGAGCGTTGTGAAAAGGAGTCCCTTATGGCGAAGCCGGAAGTGAAAACAAACGAAGCCGCGAACGCTTTTGACTTACGCGATTGGCTCGACGCCGTGCAAGGCTTGGGCCAGTTGGAGCGAATCTCGGGTGCTCACTGGGATCTGGAGATCGGGGCATTGACGGAAATTATCCTCGAGCGACTGTCCTCTCCACCGGCGATGATGTTTGATGCTGTTCCCGGCTATGATCCCAACCGCCGTGTTCTCGCCAACATGCTCGAGACCTTGGAGCGGACCGCATTGACGTTGAACATGCCGACGGATTTGAAGCCGATCCCCCTGATCGATAGTTTGCGGGCAAAGCTACGAGCCCTTCAGCCGGTCCAGGCGAAGATCGTTTCAACCGGTCCCGTGGTCGAAAACGTAGAGGAGGGCGATCAAGTCGATCTGCTCAAATTTCCTGTGCCGCGCTGGCACTCGGGCGACGGCGGTCGTTATTTGGGAACGGCTCATCTGGTCATTACGCGCGATCCGGAGACGGGGTTGGAAAACGTCGGCTGCTATCGCGTGATGCTTCAGGATAGAGACAAAGTCGGGCTTTATATTTCGCCGGGCAAGCACGGCAAAATCCATTATGAAAAGGCGATGCGAGCGGGAAAACCGTTCCCGGTAGCGATGGTTTTTGGTCAACACCCGCTGCTGTTCATCGCCGCGTCCCAGGCCGTTCCCTTCGGCGTCAACGAATATGACTGGGCCGGAGGGATTCTGGGTCAACCTGTCGAAGTCATGGAAGGGCCGTTGACCGGGCTCCATTTTCCCGCCACAGCGGAAATAGCGATCGAAGGAGAAATCATTCCAGGAGAATCGCTCCCCGAAGGGCCATTTGGGGAATGGCCTGGCTACTATGCGAGCGCCCGCCGCGCCGAGCCATTTGTGCGAGTCAAGGCGTTGTACTATCGCAATGATCCGATTATCTGCGGTGCCGCGCCATTCAAACCGACCATCCATGGCATGTACCGTTCATGTCTGCGCGCGGCGATGGTCTGGAACGGAATGGAGCAGGCGGGTGTTCCGGATATCCGTGGTGTTTACCTACCGCCGCCAGCGCAGCGATTTATGATTGTCGTGGCGATCAAACAGCGATATCCGGGTCACGCGAAACAGGCCGCCTTGGTCGCTTGCCAGTGTCATGCCGGCGCCTACTTGGGACGTTATGTGATCGTTGTGGATGAGGACATCGATATTACCGATCTCAACGAAGTGGTTTGGGCTATATCCACCCGCTCTGATCCGGCCACCTCGGTGGACATTCTGCGCCGCACCTGGAGCGGACCTCTCGATCCTATCATTCAGCCTGGCCAAAAAGGGCATAACTCCCGCATGATCATTGAAGCGGTGCGGCCTTATGAGTGGCGTGACCGTTTCCCGGCGGTAAGTCAAATCAGTGATGAGACCCGGAAAGAATTCTCGAGCAAATGGCAGAAACAGCTCGCCGGGTTGCAGGCGCGACATGCTCAAGCTGGGCCGCGCGGCGATTGATTTCTTTTACTGATGAATTTGCCCATTTCCCCGTAGCAACTCTTCGGAGCCAGCATCACAGCACGAAAACTGTACTAGTTGGCCAATTTTGTCCACACCGGGCGATTGGGTGTGCTTGTCCATACTTCTCCTCCCCGCGAAGGATTCTTTGGAAATTAAAGTCTTATGTATCCAAACGCGCCAGTGGCACCACTTGGCACAAGACATGCTCAGGTAACAGCCCGGAAAGAAGTTTTTACGCAATTAGGACTATTTAAAAGGAGAAAAGACGAATGGAAGAGATAATGACGCCTTCCGAAGTGGCGGCCCTTCTCAAGATACACCTTAAGACGGTTTACAAACTGGCGGAAAGGGGAGTCATCCCCGGGAACCGCATCGGCCGCAGTTGGAGGTTCAGCCGAAGCGACGTGCTTGAGTTGGTCTCCACCAAATCGATGAGTCTATCGGACAACGGCGACAGTGATTCGAAGAATCGAGCGGCCGCCGGGAAGTAAAGCACTCGATCTTCGTAGCGGCGGAAACGATCCCGCCAGTGGCGGAGCAAGTCGGAAGAGTGGAGGTGGCCCGATCACGAGTATCGGAAAGGCATCACCACGCGCTCGAGGACGGTCTGTCCCAGAGCGAGCCAAAATATCGTAAGCTGCCGTAATCAAATCAACCAGTCTCAAGAAAAGAGGCTGACCCAGAGACGTTTAATGAACGTCTGACCAACCTCGGAGCCCAAGCCCAATCCTCCTGGACACTCCTCGCCTCCCAACTCTCGAGGCTGTGATCCAAACGCGAGTCAAGGATTGCGCACGAACTGATACGCACCGTCCTGTGCGTCCAGCAGCGAAGCGATCGACTGCTGATCGCAATCCTGTTCAATACCCACTATGAATTGAAGACGATCCCGTGACGAAAATTCCACGGCTTTCCGGCATGCTCACGGATTTCAAGTCGCTGGAAGAAAACTACAATCGCAATTAAAGGCCTTCAAGAACTCTAGCAGGACGTCCCGTCGCGCAGTCAATCGGCGGCTCCTCAGAGGCAGTGCGTTAGAGCGCGGCTCCAGACTGCCGACGAAGTGGTTCACCTAGGCCCGGAAACCCATCCGCACGGCTTTTGATGGTCGGCAATGCTTGTAACGCATGGCCGATCGCAATAACAAGGGCCAGTTTTTCCACCCTCGGCCCGACTTCATTCTTCCGGCAAAGCTTCCAGACGCCCTCATGTTTTGGCCTGGCGGGTTGGTTGCATGATACTGCCACATACCCACTCGATAGGAACAGCACTCAAAGCTACTGCCTCGTAGCGTCGAAGCACTTCATTGTGTATGTTGAACCAAGACATCTCGATTTTTCGGCAGCCTGTGCCATGCGCGGTCGTGCCAACTTAATGGACTGTTCCCCCACATATTGTTCTCGCCTCAAAAGATGGCCATTTCCAGCACCGCAGGAAATCTTGTCGCTCAAGTCGGCGGAGGCGGATAGCCACTCGCGTCTGTCAGGACTTGTTTTATGAACCTTGATGGAAGCGTGTCTGACGTTCGCGCGAACGGTGGCGGCCGCAGAGTGCCGTCTCTGACCATCGGCGTTATTTTTGTTCTGGTTATCGCTTCGCTCTACTGGGCGCAGGCCATTCTGATCCCGGTTGCGCTGGCAATTCTCCTTACATTTGTGTTGAACCCTGTGGCTGTCGCCCTGCAACAGGCTGGACTCGGCCGCGGACCCTCAGTTGTTCTCGTGATCGTGCTCACCGTTTGCCTCCTGGGTACGATCGGCTGGATCGTCGCTTCTCAGGTCACGAGCCTTGCGGCCGAGCTGCCCAAATACCGGGACAACATCACTCAGAAAGTCCGCGATCTCCGTACCATGGGAAAAGGCGGCGCTATCACCTGAACAGCACGTGTGGACGAATACAACTCAGGCGGCAACGTAGAGCGGCCATCCAGTATGCCTCACGGTTTTCGGTCATCGCTTTTTGCGCCGGAATCGGCCAGCCAGTTCTTTAAGCTTGTGAGTCCCTGGGTGAAAAAAGAATCCTGCTTAGTTGACAGACGCTCGTATATCCTCTCCGGATCCTCCGAAGCTTCAGCATCGAAGGGCAGGCCATCGGGTAAGACGGAGGTGATCCACTGATAGCCCTGCGGCACGATTCGTACGGGGTGATGCCGAAGCCGGCCAGAGCGAGTTTCGGCTAAACCGTTGAGATACTGCACCAGACCTGTCACACGGCACAGGTCATTACGCGCGGCCGCAGCCAATCCGGTATGTTCAGCCAGGAGGTTGACTCGGACCTCCCGGATCGATTCAACGAGTTCGGTTTCGCTGGCCGAGCCTTCCCAGGCGACATTCAACTCCGTGTCGTATCCCATGCTGCGGTTGTTCATATTCGCCGAGCCAACGTTTAGAAAGCGATCATCAATCAAGAAGAGCTTGGAATGGATATAGGTAGGCAAGTCCTCTCCTTCCGGGCTGACGGAAACAGGGTGATAAATACCGAGAGAATGACCGTTTTCGCGAGCGGCTTCCTGTAAGCCGCGCATCACGCGTTCCTGTGCAATTCCTATCGAAAGCTGTTCCGAAATAGCCTCCGCGTCCGCGGCGATGATCAAAATAATCTCAAGCGGCGAGCGGCTCCTGTCCGTCATCCGTTCAATGAGTGCTTTAAACAGGGCCGCTGAGCTGAAGTATTGGTTCTCGATATAAATTAAATGCTCGGCCGCAGCGATCGCGTCCAAAAACAACTGGCGGATCTCCCGCACCGGCTCTCCTCCGCCACTTGTGGTGGCCAGGGTTCGGCTGATCGCCGCGGTCCGGGCAGCAATCGGAATCGTTAATTCAGGCTCGGCCGCGGGTTCTGAAGGTTCGGCCGGAAGATCAAGCTCCTCCCCACCGACGCACTTCCAGCGCTCCGTGAAAAACTCCGCTAATTTCTGAGCCACAGGTCCGCTGTGGCTGGACTGGACATCGTGAAAGGGCTTATAAGGACTCTGGTCTGGATTCACCCGCAGTGGATTGTTCACGCGATGGTCGCGCTGATCCCAGCGCCCGGAACAGAGGTCCAAGCCTCCGACAAAGGCGACCTTACCATCGATAACTACGAATTTCTGGTGATGGCAGGCGTCAATAGAATCGCAGGAGTCGAAACAGAACTTCAGCCGGTCGTTGGTTTTCCAATTAAAGTACCATTCTTGAAACCACTCCCGGTCAAGGCTGTAGACCATGCTAAAATCCCAGGCGAGTATAAAAATACGCAACGCGCTGTTCTGCTCGCAAAGATTATTGAGAAAGGAAATGAGGGGAGCTTCCTCCCCCGCCGCTTTAGCATCCTCCCCGCGCAGAAGAACGACATTACTGTCGATCTGCCAACCGGATATCAGAATATATCTCCTCGCGGCCCTGGCGGTGTGATAGAAAGCGCGGTAGTAGTCACGCGCGTCAACCAGCAACCCCGTTTTCGTCACTGCGCCGACATGCCAGCAGTTACGTCCAGGCTTCAGTATGGTGTGCTCCGACATAAAATGACTCCGTGTGAGGACCTATGAAAACATTGCGGCGCCTCGCCAGCGAACATCTTTGGCTTTTCGGATGCTGAATCCGTAGCTAAGCGGAATTCATGAGTTCCGCCAAGTTGAATCCTACTTCTTAATTGCGAGGTCTCTTTGTGCTGCGCGCAGCGGCGCACTGTCAGCAACCTCGTTCAGAGGAATTTGCCGGGTGATGTTCATAGACTTTCTAAAGTTCTCGATGACGATTCGAAGACCGTCTTCCGGAACGCT
>DASQUN010000276.1:0-3019 GCA_035641275.1 Candidatus Udaeobacter sp.
TCCATAATCGCTCTGAGCGGGACAGCTCACGCGATGTCTCTCATATGGGCCAACGTATACTGGAGTTTCCTCAGCTCGGTCATAAACCAACGTTGCTTTTTTTGGTGCCGCGTTAGATGCGGTTTTAGCAGCGATTGCGGATACATCTTCGCGCCGCATTTCGCGCACTTTGCCGCTTGGTAACGCTTGTCCTCGAATTCAATTGCTTCAGAATCGCGCTGTAGAGGTGATTGCATGTACCTCTCCTCTCCTGCTTGCGGCATGTGAGCAAGCAACATGCCACGGCACGAGATGTCTAGAAGTAGAGATCACAGCGCGGGATTTGCTTGGCCATCTTTCAGTGTTGATTCGTCGCGCGGTTGTCTGTCACTGTCTTTTTGTCAACGACGTGCCAGGAATGACATTACGTTGATCGCCAGCGTGCGTTGGATATATCACATGCCATCGCACTCAGGCGCATCAAGGCATCCATTGACCGCGGGCGAGCCGCGGACTAACCGATCGGCGCTGGCAAAATGATGCAACTCAGGTTTGTCCTGTCCAGTGGGGATGGGCGACTTCGCGCCAGCGAAGGTGAATGCTCTCAACCAGTCCCTTGGGCAAAGGGCCGCTGGCTACGGCCGCAGCGTTTTCCGTAAATCTTCCCGGTTTAGCTGTCCCGACGATCGCTGTATGCACGCCCGACACGCTCAAGGTGAACCGCAAAGCCATCGCCACACTTTCTTTTAGATCTCCTCGCAAAAAATCATATTCCAGTTTCTGGAGCCTTTCCCAATACGGCCGCCCGTAAGAATCGGCGGGCGGACGGTTACCATTCTGCCAAGCGACGTTCGCGACCGGACGTTTGGCAATGACGCCGATATTGCGTTCCACGGCTACCGGCAGAAGGAGGTCAAGCGCCTCTTGGTCGGCAATGCTGACGGAGGTCTGCAGAGTGTCGAACGCGCCGCACTCGAGCGCATAACGGGCGGCGTGGCTGTCGCCGCTGTAGCCTATATATCGAGTGTGACCGCGCTCGCGGGCGTGTTTGAGTCCCTCGATCGCATCCCCCCGGCGCAGTTCGGCTTCGGAACAGCTGTGGAGCTGGAGCAGGTCCACGTGATCAGTCTTCAGCCTTTTTAAGCTCCGCTCTATGGTTCTAACCAGCGATTCGGGCCGCCAATCCGCACGGCTCCAACCTCGCTCGTGTCCACACTTCGTGAAGAGATAATACTCTTTGCGCCGTTTCGCGACCGCTCCGCCGATGAGTTCCTCGCTGATGTCGTAGCATTCCGCGGTGTCTATTACGTTGAGACCGGCGTCGAGGGCCTCGTTCAGTAACTTCGTTACGCTGTTCGGTGAGGCGCGTTCGTAGCCGATCTCCGATCCGCCGAAACCGAGAACGCTCACTTCGATATCGGTCTTCCCGAGCTTGCGTGTTTCCACAGCCGTATCTCCTCAAAGAAACTCTGTTCATCCTACTCGATAGGCAGGAGTTGGAAAAGACCGGAATCAAGATCGGCTCAATAGTTGGTGGACGCTTTCGACGAGACGTTGCTTTCCTGGAACGAATAGCTTCTCCAGGGTCGGACTGGCGGGTACCGGAGCAAACGGCGCGGCCACACGCAAAATCGGGCGATCGAGGTAATAGAAAGCTTGCTGCTGCACCTGGCTCACAAGCTCGGCACCGAGGCCCCCTTGTTCGACGGCTTCATGAATGACCACCAGCCGCGCGGTTTTTTTAACTGATGCGACGGTGGTGTCCATGTCCAACGGAGAGAGACTCCGAGCGTCAATGACCTCCGCGGAAATCCCTTCGCTGGCAAGCACATCCGCCGCTTCGATTGCCGTCTGCACCATTTTGGCCACGGCCAAAATCGTCACCTCGCTCCCCTCACGAACGATCGCAGCTTTGCCAATCGATACGAGCCAATCGCCTTCCGGAACTTCACCGCGCGACCGGTAAAGACCACGATGTTCGATGAAGATGACGGGATTGTCATCACGAACGGCCGCCTTGAGCAGCCCTTTGGCATCGGCCGGATTCGACGGAATGACCACCTTCAGGCCCGGCACATGCAGCATCCACGATTCCAGGCTTTGGGAATGATGCGCACCCATGGTACCGCTGATGCCGCATTGGACACGGACAGTTAGAGGAATCTTCAGCTGCCCACCGGACATGTAGTAAAGCTTCGCCGCGTGATTGACGAGCTGGTCCATCGCCAGGGTGATGAAATCGATGAACATGATCTCGACAACCGGCCGAAGTCCCGCTGTCGCTGCGCCGATGGCGAGACCCATAACTGTCCCTTCGCTGATCGGGGTGTTGACGACGCGGTTTTTGCCGAACGCTTCCGCCAGTCCATTCGTGACGCCGAATGGACCGCCCAGCGCGACATCCTCGCCGAATACGTAGACGGATGAGTCACGGGTCATCTCTTCATGTAAGCCAGCGCGGATGGCTTCTAAGTAGGTGTGCTCGGCCATAGTCACCGAAACCTTATCCGAACATCGTTAGGCAAAGCCGAAGAAGCTCTTGATCGAGCGAGACCCTTCGCTGACGCTCAGGGTGACAGCGGAACCATTGGCTCGCTTTCGATCTTATGGTTGTGCTGTGATGCTCAAAGCTAGCTTCCAGTAAATTTACGCTGTCACTTGGCTGCCGACCGCTTCGGCCGCGGGCCAGGGAGACGAAAGCGCAAACTCGCTCGCCTTCTCAACGAGGCCGCGCGCCTCGCTTTCAATCGCTTGAATCTCTTTTTCGGAAATCAGCTTCCGGCGTTTGAGCTCGCGCCCAAAGCGAGCGATCGGATCCTTCTTCTTCCATTCGGCGAGCTGCGATAGCTCGCGGTACTTGGCCGGATCACCCTCGTAATGGCCGCGCAAACGATGGGTCAGGCACTCGACGAAAGTTGGCCCTTTACGGCTGCGCGCGCGCTGCACCGCTTTGCCGGTGGCAGCACGAACGGCAAGGAGATCGTTGCCATCCACGGTGCTGCTGGGAATCTTGTAAGTTTCGGCGTGTCGCGCCAGCCGC
>DASQUN010000277.1:0-3596 GCA_035641275.1 Candidatus Udaeobacter sp.
ATCAAAAAAGATATGCCGGCCAGTATAAGACCCAGCGGATTTGTAATTAAAAGCAACCCGCCTGCAGTCAGCACGAAACCGATGCCCAGCGTTAGTACGGCCTTGTCCATGGCGGCGAAGTAAGCCTGGAGAGGCGTCACCGCCTTACCCCCTATGACTTGATTAACAATCGAGAGATCGCTGTCATAGATTGCTTTAATGAGGCCATGACCGAACAGGATATAACTCGACACCAGCGCAAAGCCGAGCGCCGCCATACACACGCTCGCGTTTACGAATACCTGTCTGTACGAGATTGGCATCGCCATTGATTACGCGCTGTTTGCAAGCAAACCGTGCTCAAGGAGGCGATCGGCCATTTCTTTCAGAGTCGCGAAGTCAATACCGGACTTCTCAGCGATGTCCAGCAGAGAGAAGTTTCCATCGGAGAAATTCAGAATCCAGAGCATGGCAAGTTCATTGGTCTTTCGTTCCGCTTGGCCGCCAACGCTTCCATACAGACCCCTTTTCCCCAGCTGTGGCTCGCACTTTGGATACTGATTCAGGTAAGTCCTGTTGTTTTCCAAGACGTCTAAAACCGTCAGGCATTTAGAAAAAGAATCGTCGAGATATTCCGGTTTGACCAACTCGAGGTTGTCCGCGGACGTATGGTATTCGGGAAACTGCCCATGCGGCGTTCGCATGAAGCAACCCACCGGAAGGTTGAATCCTGGCGAGCAGAACTGTCGCTCGTCATAGCCATAAGGAGAAAAGTCAACGACCGCATAAGGATCGCCGCTATCTTTCAGAACCTGGATGACGGCGCGATCGATCTCCGCGTTCCCACGCCGGCTTTTTTTGTAAGTGATTTTGCCTGGGTCGCCCACGCACGCCAGTATCAGCCCGTGCTTGATATTGCCGACCCGATGTTCGTTGAGGCTAAGCCACGCAATCGAGCCTATACATCCGGGAGTGAAAAGGAAGCGATAAGAGTATTTTCGCGAGCCAGAGCGTAGAGCTCTGGCCAAAAAAATCGCCAGCGCTATGCCCGAGAGATTGTCATTGGCGAGCGATGGATGACAAACGTGGGTGGAAACCAAGATCTCGGCATCTGTTTGGCCGGGAAGGAAATATTCGCCATAAGTGAGACACCCGTTTTCCAATGACGAATCAATGAGCACCTCGTATTCAGCATCCGGAAGGGCCGAAAGCTGATTCTGGGTAAGACAAAAACCCCAGTTTTCTTTGTAGTAAGAAGTCCGATAAGGAATCCAGTCAGGGTGCTCGGGAAGCGTGAACGCATGCTGTTTTAATTCAGCCAGAGAGACTTTTCGCTTCATCGGCATGCTGTAGTTGAGCACATGGAGATTGCAATTCTTAAAGTCTACGATTTTTCCCCCGTTTGAATCCTTTATATAGGCATCCCTGATGTTCCATTCCTTGGGTATCGTCCAATCGAAAACCGGTGTACCGCTCGGCAGGTTGTGAACGGTCAATGGAACATCTTCTTGAAGAATCTTGAGCGTCTCTCGCACACCGTCGCCAGTAAGGCTTCGGCAAATCGGATAAAGCCTCTGAATCAGTTGATACATTTCCTCACCTGTATCGGTGAGAGATTCTTTTAATTGAGACAGCTGCACTTGAATAGCCTGTTGCGGCGTCAAGACGTATCCACCCGGCGCAAAATTACAAAATCCGGATCGTCGGCGACTTCGTCAGTGATGGAGATTTTCAGTCGTTTGAGATTGAGTGATAAATCTTTCTTTTGAGGAGTACCACGGTCGGTCGACGTAGTCCCGAAGATCGACCTCGGAATTACTTGCGGCGGTAAATAGGACCTGAATATCCCCTTTTTCGGAGGCAAATCCTATCTTCAAATCGTGACCGATCCGTTTTTGGACGAGTGCCCACACGGAGGGCTCCTGTCGCTTCAGTGACGAATCGACATAGACCGCCGCCAATCGATTGTTTTTCATCCAAGTGGAGAAGTCTTGCTCGGAATTGAGACCAGGCAACGCGCTTCGGAACATAGGTATATAGGTTAGATTCGCCATCCAGATATTTATGGGTGCGTACGCTCCCACGGGCGCCCCGGATTTCAAATGCTCTCTCATATAAAGAATCGCCCTTTCATCCTCAGCAATTCCGAGGCTGCGAAATTTTGGCTCTGGATGGTTTGCTTGGATGAGAAAGGGAATGAAAACCAGCATGACTCCAACCACCTTTATGGAAGGAACATGACGGTACCGAGCCATAGTCATCCATGTAATTACCAAAGCCGCGAGCAAGAGAGAGGCCGTTAAAAACAACGTCGCCTTTTGTAGAGTTATTGCAATTGCGATCAGTGCAACAAGTATGGTAGCCCAGAAACCATGCTCCCACCTGTTGTCAAAATTGGAAACGACGGTAATCACGCCTACTGACGCGAGAAGAAATAAAATATAGTATGGAAGGAGAAAATGCGTCGGTTGAAAGACAAGTAAAAGATAAACCAACAGATAGCTAGACCAAAGCAGCAAAATCGATAGAAGAGTATAAAGTTTTTGTCGGAGTAGCTCGCAGGCGCCTCTCAGAGCAAACAAGAAGAAAACTAATGCTAACCCGAAACCGTAAACACTAGCGGCTTTTTCCGGCGCCAGACTGGCAAGTCGCGGCACCCGTTGAAGATAGGCGCTCGGATTACGAAAAATCGCGGTGGTAATGGAATACTCGTTTTCTTCCGGCGTGCCGAACAATCGACGAGCATCCATCTGTCCGTTGACGTAGAAGTTTTCTTGTTCGTCATATCGGGACTGGTAAGCCAATCCATGGCCTTGTTCGAATGTAAAGTAAGAGTATTCAGCCATGCCAAGATCGAATCTTCCGACTTGGCCATAGTACAAGAGGATGTAGCCGCCTAGAATCAACGCACAAGGGAAAACAGACCCGGCCAGAGACGCGGCCATGCGTTTGAAATCTTTGTCAAGCCAGACGGCAAGCAGGATGAGAACCGCCCACAGAATCAAGCCCTCGCCGCTCCTGGTTAGCACGGCCAAGCCGACAAAAACGGACGCCATGACTAGATGTCGGGTCGCCTTAGTCTGGTAAAACAGCAGTGCTTGCCATAGCGCAAAAGCCGACATCGCCGCAAATAAGGCATGACTGCCGTGAGCGATTAGATAAAGGAGAGCTGGAGAGATGGCAAGGAGTGCTGGCATCAGCCATGGGGATGCCAAAGTCGATAGTGCTGATGCGACTAAGTATGAGCTTGTCCAGAGCAACCCAAAAAGTAGGATGCGGCCGATCGTGCAACTGTAGATTAGCCAATAAGGCGAGCCCTGCACGGGAATATAGGTAAGCGCATAAAGCAATGATGAGAGCGGGCTATAGCCAAAGGGTGTCAGCTCGCCTTCAACTAGCTTTCTTCCATCATTGATGTAGGCGGCTTCGGCAAATCCCGTTATCTCTTTCAAGTTCGGTAAGAATACAGAAGAAACAATAACGATATTAAGAGCAAAGACTAAAGATAGCGTAACCCAGGACCAAATGCGTTGATTGCTTAAGAAAGTGGCGGCCGCCTCCGAGACATTCACCTCCTCGGCGGCATTCCTGGGCAATGTTTTTAGCTGAGCCGGTTG
>DASQUN010000278.1:0-4252 GCA_035641275.1 Candidatus Udaeobacter sp.
CTCGGCGAAATAAGAAAATCATTCCCTGTCGTCGTCGCGAATTTGACGACGGAGACGATCATCGATCTCGCCAGCGGGTTGGAGCGCAAGGTTGGGCCGCGCGGCTTTCTCATTCTTTCCGGAATTTTGCAGCCGAAGGCCAAGGACGTCACGGGTTGCTTTTTCTCCAAGGGGTTCACGCTTGCCGGCCGAAGAGAGGAAAGAGAGTGGGTGACGCTTTTGCTGCAACGAAAATAGAGCGAAATGGCACGATTCTTCCTTCCGAAAGAGAATATCCAAGACAAGCATGGGACGATGGTCGGGGAAGAGTTCGATCATCTCTGCAAGGTGTTGCGGCTTGGCCCGGGCGATCCAATAATCATCTTCGATGGTACAGGCTGGGAGCATGAGGCGGTCATTCGGTCTCTCGGCGCCAAGCATGCGGACCTGGAAATAGTCCGATCTTACGAGACGCAACGGGAATCTTCACTCAAAGCGACGCTGGCCCTCGGGTTGACCAAGGGAGAAAAAATGGATTGGGTCGTCGAGAAAACGACCGAGCTGGGAGTGCATACGATCGTTCCCTTTGTCTCCATATATACGGTGCCAAAGCTTGCGGACCAGAGGCTTGCCAAGCGTATCATGCGCTGGCGGAAAATCGCTGTCAGCGCAGCGAAACAGTGCGGCCGCGCCCGCATCCCGGAGATTCTTCCGCTGACTGACTTCCGAGCACTCGTCCGAGAATCCCGGCCGGATGTTTTGAAGCTTCTCTTATGGGAGGCGGAGTCGGGCCGGACTCTGAGTCACGTGCGGGCGATGCAGCCTCATGTCGAGTCGGTCCTTATGGTCGTGGGAGCTGAGGGAGGGTTTAGCGTCGAAGAGGCAAATTTGGCAATGGAGCACGGATTCCACTCAGTCGGGCTGGGTCGCCGAACTCTTCGTGCTGAAACCGCCGCGCTGGCGGCCGTGTCGCTCGCGCAGTTTGTCTGGGGGGATTTGGGCTAGGTTGCGCTTGCCTCGATCAGCGGCTTTCTTTAGCATGGCGTAAAGGAAAGTCCATTGGACGAAGTCATACGATGCCCCAACTGTGATTCCTCGATTGATCCGGGTGAGGCCCATTGCCCGCACTGCGGGGCAAAGCAGTTGCCTCGAAGGGTAATGTTCGGCCGCAGGCGGGAAGAGTTCACGCTTACTTCTGAGGAGAACCGGTTCGAGCCTGGTGATTCCGCAGATTCGGAGGAGGGGCCATTTGTCCACGAACAGACACTGACACCTCCTCGGCCGTCCACAGAAGCAGAGTCCAACTCACCACCGGAAATCAGATGGGGCGGATTCTTTCGGCGCACCTTTGCTTTCCTGGTAGACGTGGTCATGGTCTTTTTGCTTTCGGCCATGATGTGCCTACTTTCCTTTGTCGGTTACAAAGTCGGCTTAGCCGCGCACGGCCGCTCCGTCACCTGGCAAAGCGCGACACCGCTGCTGTTCTTTCTCACCTGGGGTTGGATCTTTCTGATTGCGGGCTATTTCGTGCTGTTTCATGGAATGGCAGGAAAAACTATCGGCAAGTGGCTGCTGGGTTTGCGCGTTGTCGGAGTGGACCGGCGGATGATCACATATCGGCAGGCGTTTCTGCGTTCGTTCGCTACCCTTATAGCGGCTGCGCCTTTCGGCTTGGGTCTCCTATGGATTCTGTGGAGCCCGGAGAAAAGAGGCTGGCACGATTTCTTAGCCCGCACCTGGGTCGTGCGTGACTGAACATCGAGAACGCGAGAGTTTATCTATGCCAGTTCTGAAAATCGGGGTGGTGATGGATCCGGTCGATAAGATCAATATCGACAAGGACACGACTTTCGTGCTGATGCTGGAAGCGCAGCAGCGCGGCCATGAAGTCTGTTATATGGAGTTGGACCATCTGTTTGTCCGCGGCGGCACGCCGTGTGGCCGTTATCGGCGGCTGCATGTCGCTCGCGCCGTGCCTCACTATCAGCTGGGCGAGCTCACCACCGGCGCACTAGAGGATTTCGATGTCGTCCTCATGCGCAAGGATCCGCCCTTCGACATGAAATTTTTCTTCGCCACGCATTTGCTCAGTTTGGTGGACGAGCGAAAATGCTTCGTGATGAATAATCCCAAGGGACTCCGCGAGGCAAACGAAAAACTATACGCGTTGCGTTTTCCCGAGCAGATTCCGCAGACCCTCGTCAGTAGCGACATGCGGCAGCTGAAAGCATTCATGGACGAATTGGGCGGCGAGATGATTATCAAACCGCTGGACAGCAGCGGCGGCAGCGGCGTTTTCTATCTGAGCACGCAAGATCGCAACACCAATTCGATCTTGGAAGCGGCCACGGAGAGCGGGCGAAAAATGATCATGGCGCAGCGCTATTTGCCCGAGATCCGGCAAGGCGACAAACGAATTATCGTGTTAAACGGTGAACCGCTCGGCGCGGTACTGCGAGTCCCGTCGGAAGAAGAGCATCGCGGCAACATCCACGTCGGCGCGCAATGCGTCCGCGCAGAGATCACCGCGAGAGACCGGGAAATTTGCGCAGCCCTGGCGCCGCTGCTGCGCGAGGACGGCCTTTTCTTCACCGGTCTGGACGTGATCGGGAATTTTCTCACCGAAGTGAACGTCACGAGTCCCACGGGCGTGCAAGAAATCAACGGCCTCAATGGTGTCCGTCTCGAGACACAGATTTTGGACTTCATTGAAACGCGCGTTGAATCGATGCGTAAATCTCCCTCGCAATCTTGACTCCCTGAATCTTTTAGGCAATATTCCAAACTTCTGGCCAGGTAGCTCAGTCGGTAGAGCAGAGGACTGAAAATCCTCGTGTCGGCAGTTCGATTCTGTCCCTGGCCACATTCCCTCCCTTTGGAATTCAACCAGTTGCACATGCTGCGCTCTCGGCTGAGTTCCATAAAAGACGGTCACTTTGAAGTTACTTTGTAGTTTCTATTGACTGCTGGTCAATGGCGTAGAATTGATCGAGCTTGTTAGCGGCTTCTTTCATGGATCTTTCATCGGCGATGGCGTAGCGTCGATAAATGGATTCGGTTTTATGCGCGACCATCTTCATCGCGTCGCTGCGGGAAACACCGGCGCGTTCTAGATTGCGGACGGCGGTTCTCCGAAAGTCGTGCGGAATCCGGTTGCTGATTTTCTTGATCAGCTTGCCATTTGATGACCGGATCTCGGTCCCGAGCCCAGCCGTCACGCACGCGGTCAGCCAGGACCGTCGAAATGTCTTGATCGGTTTGCCCTGACGATGAAACAACGGCGAGATGATTTTGCCGGTGGCTTTCTCCAGCGCTTTCGTGCGTTCGAGTTGCTGCTCGATAATCTGTCGCAATCGAGCCGTGAACGGAAAATTGCGGCCTTCGCCATTTTTGGTTTCGCCCGGATCGAGTCTAATCCAGCCACGCCCTTTCAGGTCGACATGATGTTTTTGCCGGGTGAAAATTTCATCGGCAATTCTCCAGCCCGTAGTGTAGCCGACCTCGATGGCGGGCTGCAGGCCTTCGGGCAGATTTTTGAGTATCGCAGAAAACTGCTCCCATTCAAAAAATCCCTTTCTCGTGTTGTTTGTAGCGAGCTTAGGAATGTAAGGTTTCGTTGCAACCCGGCCAGATCTAATCCCCAGGTTGAATGATCTCGATAATGCCGAAAGCTCGTTGTTAATCGTCGAATTGGCTGCCTTCTGCTCCTGCCGAAAGGTTATGTAGACGATCACTTTGTCGCCGGTGATCTCCACCGCTCGATAGTCAGCAAAAAATTCACGCAAATGTGTTAGCGCGTCTTCCAGGCGCTCTGTCGATTTACGTCCGTTCGCCTTATAGTCAGCGGCGATCATTGAGGCTAAATCTTCGAAGGTGGTTTTCTCGATCTCAGGTCCGACCGGTTTTCCGAGAGCAATCTCGGCAAGCCGTTTCCGCAACAGTTTCCGTGCGACAGATTCTTTCGTTGAATGTGCTGGCTCTCTGGTGAGTTTTCCGCGCACAGAATACGCAATCCACCACTTTGGTGCTTCTTTGATTTCTCCTGTCTTTTTGTCCCGCCAGCTTGGCCGGTAGACCCAGCCATCGCCGCGCTTTCCGGCCAGACGTTTGTTTTTGCTGCCAGGAGCCGGTGCGGTATTCGTCATCTTTGCCGGAGGCTCGTTGGTCACCTCCGGCACTGTGACACCGGCGGAGCTTCGCCCATTCGACATGCTCGGAAGCGATCCCGCGATTGCCGAATCGAGTTCCTCCGGCAATGCTAGAGTTTTTTGAT